>CALCBC010000088.1 GCA_937898525.1 uncultured Sphingomonadales bacterium | reverse complement strand
CTAGTTCAGGATGACGAGGTGGATGGCAAAGGGTCGCGCAGCGACTGTGCGGAAAGCCGAGGTATCGCGACGAGATCGAGAGCGATGGCCAGTTGCGCAGGCCCGTCGCTCGCCGCGAGTCTTTCTCCGCTAGCCCGGCCCGATCAGCCGATCAGGCGAAAGCCGCCGCCTTGCGCAACAGCTGGTACGCTTCGATCACCAGCTGCAGCCGCCCCTCGTGACTGCGGTCACCTCCGTTGCGGTCGGGGTGGTAGCGGCGCACGAGCGTCGAGTAGCGCTTGCGCAGCCCGTGCAGGTCAGTGTCGAGACCGAGCCCCATAGTTTCAAGCGCCTGGCGTTCCTGCGGCGTGAACCGGCTTGCCTGCCGGGCAGCCTGTTGCCGCCCGGCCGCCCGCGCGCGGATGCTTGCCGCTCGCGCGCCGATCGCGTCGAGCGGGTCATCGAAATCAGCCCAGCGCGGCACGCCATCGATCCCGGCGTCCGGGCGAAACGCGCGCGTGTCGGTGCGCCATCCGGCGATCGGCGACTGCGCGGCGAGGATCTCCTCGGAGGTCATGCCCTCGAACCAGTCGTACCCGGCGTTGAACTCGCGCACATGGTCGAGGCACAGCCAGCGCCACTCGCCGGGCCCGTCGAAATTCGGCGGGCGCGGCCCAGGCGCGCGGAACTCTCCCGGCTCGCTGCAGCCGGGAGCCGCGCAGAGCCGGCCGGCGTTATGGATCCGGCCGTGAAACTTGTCAGGGCGCATTCGCGCTAGAATGGTGATAGGCGAGGCGCATGAAAACCCCCGGAATCGGCAAATGAGCGGACCTGTCGCACGCGAGATCGAAATCCTGCTGCAGGAGGCGTTCCTGCCGACACGGCTCGATGTCATCAACGACAGCGCCCGCCACCGCGGTCACATGGGTGACGACGGCAGCGGCGAATCGCATTTCACCGTGGTGATCGAGAGCGTGGCATTCGCCGGCAAGAGCCGGCTCGAGCGCCAGCGGATGGTCAACCGCGCGCTCGGCGACATTCCCGGCAACCGGGTCCACGCGCTGGCGATCCGCGCCTTCGCGCCCGGAGAGGTCGCGTGAGCATCCAGCTCTGGTACTGGCCGGACATTCCCGGCCGCGGTGAATTCGTGCGCCTGTTCATGGAAGCGGCCGAAATCGAATATGAGGACATGGCGCGCGAGCAGGGCGCCGACGCGCTGGTCGAGGACCTTCACGCGCGCCAGGGCATCCGTCCGTTCGCTCCACCCTACATCGTCGACGGGGACCTGTGCATCGGCCAGGTCGCGCACATCCTCGCCTACCTGAGCGACAAGTTCGGCCTCGGCTCGGGCGATCTCGAAACCGACCTGCAGTTGATCCAGCTTCAGCTCGACGTCACCGACCTCGTCGCCGAAGTGCATTCGGTGCACCATCCGATCGCCAGCAGCCTCTACTATGCCGACCAGATGGACGCAGCCTACGAACGCGCGCACGATTTCCGCACCAACCGGCTGCCCAAGTTCCTGATCCACTTCGACAACGCGCTCGCCGCACATGGCGGCCCGTACTCGCTCGGCCAGCAATGGAGCCATGTCGACACGAGCCTGTTCCAGGTGATGGAGGGGCTCGATTACGCGTTTCCGGCCTACATGAAGGACATGCGCGGGACCTTCCCGCACCTCGAAGGCCTGCAGTCGGCCGTGCCCGAGATCGAAGGAGTCGCCGCCTATCTCGCTTCCGAGCGGCGGCTGCCGTTCAACGAGGAAGGCATCTTCCGCCATTATCCGGAGCTCGACGCCGCATGACCATCCTCCTGACCGTCACCCCCGTGACGCACGACCTCGGCGGCTTCCAGGTTCGCCGCGCGATCCCCAGCCCGCAATGCCGCATGGTCGGTCCTTTCGTCTTCGTCGACCAGTTCGGCCCCGCGCGGCTGAACGCCGGCCAGGGTATGGACGTGCGCCCGCACCCGCACATCAATCTCGCCACCGTGACCTGGCTCTTCGAGGGCGCGATCGACCACCGCGACAGCCTCGGCACCTTTTCGACGATCCATCCGGGCACGGTGAACCTGATGACCGCGGGCAGCGGGATCGTGCATTCGGAGCGCAGCCCGCAAAGCGAGCGCGCGGGCGGCGCGGCGATGTACGGTATGCAGACCTGGCTCGCCTTGCCCGACGGGCGCGAGGAGATCGCGCCGGCGTTCGAATCCCTGAGCGATCTGCCGCTGCTCGAGGATACCTGCGTGAAGGCGCGGGTGATCATGGGGGAGCTGTGGGGCAAGCGCGCGCCGACGACCTGCTACGCCGAGACGATCTACGCCGAGATCGACCTCGGCCCCGCCGGGGCGGTGCCGATCGAGGCCGGGGCAGACGAGCGTGCGGTGATGCTGGTCGGCGGTGAGGCAAGCCTCGACGGCCAGCCGCTCGAGCTCTACGCGCTCGTGGTGCTCAAGCCAGGCGAGCCGATGACGCTGACCTCGGAGCGGGGCGGCAAGATCATGCTGCTCGGAGGAGAGGCCTTCACGACGCACCGCTACGTCTACTGGAACTTCGTCAGTTCGAGCCGCGAGCGCATCGAGCAGGCCAAGGAGGACTGGGTGGCGCGGCGCTTCCCGCTGATCCCCGGCGACGCGGAGGAATTCATTCCCCTGCCCGAGAGACCCAAGACCGTCAGTTATCCCTGATCGGGCGTTTCGCCCTCGCCTGGGTCCTTCTCGCGCGTGGCGAGTTTGCGCGAAATGCGCCTGGTGTCGGCGGTCGACTTGGTGGCCAGCCGGGTCTCGAGCAGGAAGAACAGCAGCGCGCCGAATACCAGCGTCGTTGCGACAATCCAGCACAGGGCCACCACGGTGCCGAGCGGGGGACGGACGAAGGCGCTGACGAAAGTCAGTGCCACGACAACGCAGATCAGCAGTCCCGCCGCGGTGCTCAGGTTGATCGCGAGGTGCGCATGCCAGCGCCGCTGGCGCAGCACGGGCAGCTCCTCGATCTCGCTGTTGGGCACGTTCGATTCGACCGCCCGCTCGAGCACGTGGACCCGGTCGACGAGCCAGGTGAGCCGCTGGTTCATCACGTTGAGGAACGCACCGATCGCGGCAAGGAAGAAAGCCGGCGTCAGCGACAGTTGCACGACCTGCTGCACGCGCACCGTGCTCGAGGTGCGCTGAAGCAGTTCGCCCGCGAGGCTGGTGCTGGCCGAGAGAATGTCCATGACCCCGGGGTGGGTAATCACCCGCGAGCGAAACCTCAAGGCGAGCGCCGGCCCCTCGTCAGAGCTCGAGCAGCACCATCGGCAGCGCCGCGACGACGAAGGCGAAGCCCTGGATGCCGAGCATCGCCAGCGTCCGCTTCGGATCCTTCGGCAGCCACCAGGCCGCAAAGTAGAGGGCGCACGGCACCTGCAGCAGCATCAGCAGCTGCCACAGGCGCGCGGTGACGCTTTCGTCGGGCCGCGCGATGCCGTTCTCAACGACCACTGTCGGTGCATGGGGGCCAGTCAGCAGGTAACCGGCGAGCAGCGCGATCGCCGCTCCCGACAGCGCGACCGGGACCCAGGCGCTGGTCGCGCGGAAGGGCGAGCGTGGTCTGTTGCCCATGGCGGCGGTCATCGCGAGGCCTCCCCGAATCGCCTCGCGTCGCGGGCGGCCTTGGCGAATAGAGCGGCAGACATGCCCCATATGGCGGCGAAACCTCCGATCAGGGCGACCAGCCCGAGCGTCCCGGGAGGCTCCCTCGTTCCCCAGCCGAAAATCGCGACGGCTGCCGCGATTGCGACAGTTGCGGCCGAGGCCCCGGCCATCGCACGCGCCATGCCCCTCGCCTCGAAGCGCGCGACCACGGCCCCGGCGACGGCCACCAGGATCACGCCGACGAACAGCAGGTTGGCCGGGTTGTCCTGGTCACCGATCACGCCGACCGCGAGGTTGACCCAGACCAGAAGGAGCAAGACCAGCACTGCGAGCGCGGCACCGAGCCGGTACGCCGTGCTACCGCCCTTGCGGACCGCGAGATCGATCACGGCAGTGCTGCCAAAGAGCAGCAGCGCACCCAACATGAAATCGAGCGGGCTCCACAGCCAGCCTTCAGCTTCGCGAAGCATCATCACCGCCGGCGTGGCCAGCAGGCCCGCAGGTACGGCCCAGAGCACGATCCGCCAGGGATTGCGCGCCCGCGGACGTCTTTCCAGCGTCGTCATCTCGCCTCTCCTTCCTCGTTTCAGGCCGCTCCCTCCTCGCGCAGGCGGCGATGAAAGACATGAGCGAACGGTGAGGCTTCGCTGAAATCGCACGAAAAGGAGGCCGGTCGCACCTGAGTGCGACCGGCCCGACGACCTCGGGGGGAGGAAGGGAGAAATCAGTTGGCGGCGGCGATCACGTTCACGCGCGCCGTGACGCGGGCCAGCTGCTCGGCGGCCGAGGTCTCGGCCACGTCCTTGCACTGTTCCCAGGCGGCCATCGACTTGAGATCGCGCATGTCAGGCCGCTCACAGGCCGCCTTGATGCCGGCGGCGATGCGTCCGTTGAGGGCCTCGACACCAGCAGGGGTGGCGAGGTTGAGATCGCCGTACGGAATGGCGACCTGGATTTCCTGCGCCGCGACCGGGGCGGCGAAGATCGACGAAAGAGCCACGGAGGCGGCGGCAGCGATAGAAAGCTTCTTCATGATGCAAATCCTTGTTCGACGCCTTGGCTGGGCGATGGCACCGAACTAGGACCGGTTCGTCGCAGCGTTTTGTCGTGCGTGAACCAATTTGTCGGAGTTTGTATGCGGGCTGCGGGCAGGTTTCAGGGATAATAAACGCGCGAATCCAAGGCGCTGTCGAGCTGACCGGGCCCCTCGCGCCATTGTGCACTGCGACAAAGGTTACAGTTCTGCTACGCTTCTTGCGCCGAGCTTAATCGTCCGGCGCTCCGTGCCAGGCGATCCAGGCCCCGTGCGGATGGGCTTCGCCCAGCGTCACGGGTTCCTCGCCGCCCGGCCAATAGCGAATCGACAGCTCATGACGAAACGTCTGCCGGTTTGTCTCGAGCCGCACCCACGCCAGCGGGCGCTCGGCCGTCGCCCGCGCCCCCATCCGCTCCATCGCTGCCGTGATCGATTGCCGGGTGGGTCCGGGCAGGTACTGCCACATGACCGAGTGGTAGAGCACCCGCGTGACCCCCGCTTCCTGCGGGACCGCGAGGCGTTCCTCGACGAAGGTCCCCGCATCCTTGCGCTCTAGCAGCGGGGGTATTTCGCCCGCCAGCCGGGCGGCCGCATCCAGCCGCGCCATCCGCACCGGCGCGTCGGGCCAGACGTAGGCTTTCAAGCGCAATGCCTCGGCCGGGTCCGACAGGTCGACCGGTGCCACGTCGCAGCCGCGGATCGCGGTGATCTCGACATTGCCGGCCGGTGGAGGCGGTCCGCGCCACTGGGGCGCAAGCCGCATCGGCGAGTCCGCCGGCCCCACCTCGACCCCGCCGAGGTCGTAGCGGTAGCGCTCGATCATCGTGTTGACGCCCGCGCTCGCGCCGATCTCGTTCATCTCGAAGCGCGGACCGAGCCGTTGCGCCAGCCACAGCAGCCCCGCGACGATGCTCGAGGAGCGGCCCGCCTCGTTGGTCTGCGGCGGATGGTCGAGCCACGGCACGAGCTTCGCGTCCCACTCGCGCGCTACCTGGGCGACCATGGCATCGATCGCCGCCTGGTCGACCACCTCCCCGGCATAAACCGGCGCCAGCCGTGTTTCGGCTCCCGACAAATGCAGCCAGTGCAGGCCCCCCGCAACGCGAAGCGGCATCGCATCCTCGAGGCTCAGCCCGGGCCAGTCGTTCATCCGCCGCGCCAGTTCGGTCGGCGTACCGAGGATCGCCAGCTGGGCGCGCACGATCCGTCCGGTGATCGGCGCGTTGGCCCTTTCGGCGTGGCTCGCCTGCCAGTCGATCGCCTGCCGGACGTCGGTGATGTCCATGATCGATCCGGCTGCCATCGCCGTTGCCCTTTCGCCCGCTGCTGCTACATGCGCGCGCCATGTCCCCGCCGCTGACCTTCGCCGTGCCCAAGGGCCGCATCCTCGACGAGGCTCTGCCGGTGATGGCGCGCGCCGGCGTCGTGCCCGAAGCGGCGTTTCACGACAAGGGCAGCCGCGCGCTGAGCTTCGCCTGTGAGGACCGCGACTTGCGGGTCATCCGCGTGCGCGCGTTCGACGTCGCGACCTTCGTCGCGTTCGGCGCCGCGCAGGCGGGTATCGTCGGCTCGGACGTGATCGCCGAGTTCGACTATTCGGAACTCTACGCTCCCGTCGACCTCGGCATCGGCCACTGCCGGTTGTCGGTCGCCGAACCCCGGGACGCCACGTTCTACAATCCCGGCAATGCCAGCCACCTGCGCGTCGCGACCAAGTACCCGAACATCACCAGCCGGTGGTTCGAGCGCCAGGGCATCCAGGCCGAGTGCGTCAAGCTCAACGGCGCAATGGAGCTGGCCCCTTCGCTCGGGCTGTCAATGCGCATCGTCGACCTCGTCTCGACCGGCCGCACGCTGGCCGACAACGGGCTGGTCGAGACCGACACTATCATGCAGGTCTCTGCGCGGCTGATCGTGAACCGCGCGGCGCTCAAGACCGATCCGCGCGTCGCCGCGCTGGTCGAGCGGTTCCGCGCATTGGCCGAGAGCGAGGCTGCCTGATGCTGCGGCTCGAAACTAGCGACCCAGCCTTCGAGCGCAGGTTCGCCCGGCTGGTCGACGACCGCCGCGAGAGCGGCGAGGACGTCTCGCGTGTCGTCTCGGACATCCTCTCCGAGGTTCGTCAGCGCGGCGACGAGGCGCTCAGCGAATACACGCAGCGGTTCGACCGGCACACGCTCTCGGCCGACGAGGATTGGCGCATTTCCCCCGCCCAGTGCGCGGCGGCGTTCGACGCGCTCGAACCGGCGCTGCGCGAGGCGCTGGAACTCGCCGCCGGGCGAATCCGGGCCTACCACCTCGAACAGCTGCCGAGCGACCGTGACTTCACCGATGATGCCGGCGTGCGGCTCGGTGCGAAGTGGCGGCCGGTCGATGCGGCCGGGCTCTACGTTCCGGGCGGCCGCGCCGCCTATCCCTCGTCTCTGCTGATGAACGCGATCCCGGCGAAGGTCGCTGGCGTAGAGCGGCTTGTCGTCGCGACACCGACACCGCGCGGCGAGATCAACCCGTTGGTGCTCGCCGCCGCGCACCTCGTCGGAGTCGACGAGGTCTGGCGCATCGGCGGTGCGCAGGCGATCGCCGCGCTGGCCTACGGTACCGAACGCATCGCTGCGGTCGACGTGATTACCGGCCCCGGCAATGACTACGTCGCCGAAGCCAAGCGCCAGCTCTACGGCGTGGTCGGCATCGACATGGTCGCGGGTCCGAGCGAGATCCTGGTCATCGCCGACAACAAGAACGACCCCGACTGGATCGCCGCCGACCTGCTCAGCCAGGCCGAGCATGACCCCTCGTCGCAGTCGATCCTGATCACCGACGACGGCAAGTTCGCCGACCTGGTTGCCGACGCAATCGACGTGCAATGCACGATGCTCGCGACCGAGGACACGGCTCGCGCGAGCTGGGACGACAACGGCGTGCTGATCATCGTCAACGACCTGTCCGAGGCCCCCGCCCTCGCCAACCGCCTCGCCGCCGAGCACGTCGAGCTCGCGGTCGACGAGCCCGAGGCACTGTTCGCCGAACTGCGCCACGCGGGAAGCGTGTTCCTCGGCCGCTACACGCCCGAGGCGGTCGGCGACTACGTTGCGGGCCCCAACCACGTGCTGCCGACGGGCCGCCGCGCCCGATTCGCCAGCGGTCTCTCGGTGCTCGACTTCATGAAACGCACGAGTTTCATCGCGATGGGGCTTGAGGCGCTGGTGCAGATCGGCCCCGCCGCGGTCAAGCTGGCCGAGGTCGAAGGCCTGCCGGCCCACGCCAAGTCCGTCGAGCTGCGCCTCAAGTGAGCAAGGCCCCGTCCCGCTCGCGGCGCCGCTCCGCCGCCCGCCTCGCCGCCGTCCAGGCGCTCTACCAGCGCCAGATGGAAGGTACCCCGCTCGCGCGCCTGCTCGACGAGTTCCACCAGCACCGCCTCGGCCAGGAAATCGAAGACGCGCAGTACGTGAGCGCCGAAGTCGAGTTCTTCGACGACGTCGTCAGCGGCGTGGTCGCGCGCGAGGAGGAAATCGACGCGCTGCTTGCCGAGCGCCTGACCAGCGACTGGCGGCTCGACCGCCTCGACAAGACCCTCCTGCAGATCCTCCGCGCAGGGACCTACGAATTGCTCGCCCGCCCCGACATCCCTGCCGGCACCACGATCAGCGAATACCTCGACGTGGCGCATGCGTTCTTCGA
>CALCBC010000087.1 GCA_937898525.1 uncultured Sphingomonadales bacterium | reverse complement strand
CCGCCAGACGGCTGACGGAGGGTCATATCCCCCGCGCCCCCAGCTCCCGCATCGCCTCCAGCGCCGCCTCGCGGTGGCTCTCCTGCTCGACCCCACCGACGATCGTCCGCTCGACCGGGCTGAACCCGACCAGCCGCAGGATGTTGCGCTCGAAACTCTTCACGCTGTTGGCGCCGTAGACCAGCCGATAGAACAGAGCCGGCATACCCATCGTCACCACGATCCGCGCCGAGCGCCCGGCGAGCAGCTTTCGCGGCAGCCCATCGTCACGGTATTCGAGCGCGAAGCCCGGCCGCATCACCTGCTCGAGGAACCCCTTGAGCAGTGCCGGCATGTCTCCGAGCCACAGCGGGAAGAAGATCGCCACATGGTCGGCCCACTCGATGTCCGACTGCGCCCGCACAATCGCCGGAGGGGGCTGGCCGTGCAGCCAGTCGTCAGGATTCCGCACGAGCGGGAAGTCGAGCGTGGCGAGGTCGATTGTCGCCAGCGCGTGGCCGGCCGCTGCCGCAGCGTCGACATAGGTCTGCGCGAGCGCGTGGACGAACCGCGCGCGATCGGGGTCGGGATGCGCATCTAGGACGAGGATGCGGCGGCTGGACATCGGCACACTCCGCTGGCTTGCGGCGGTGCTAGGCTGCCTGCCCCCGATACGCTTTGACCCGGCTCAAGGGCCGGTCAGCCGACCCATTCGGCGACTTCCTGCGCCACGGCGTTCGCCGCCTCGTTGAGCGCCGGCCCGACGAACGCCGCTTCGGGCACCACCCCGCTGACGCGGTTCTCGAACCGGCGCGTGCGCACCTGTCCGTCCGGCGTCTGCAGCACCGCGTCGTAGCGCACGACCACGCTGCCGCTCGGCGCATCGTAGCCCATCTCGAGCAGCCGCCCGGAAAGCCGCGTCGCCGCGCTGTAGCCGAGCTCTCCCTCGATCACGACGAGTCGGTCGCCCCCGGCGCGCAGCGTTTCCGACAGCAGCCGCTGGAACAGCCGCGCCGGCTTCTCAACCCAAACCGCGTCCTTGACGTAGGCGAGCGTCGAGTTGCTCGTCTGTACCGGAACCCGCACGACGTTGAGCCGCTGGTCGGTCTCGGGCATGGCCACCACCAGCGCGCTCGATGGCTCGCCGCTGGCGGTCGCGCCGGCCGGTGCCGTGCGCTCGGCGGTCAGCGTCAGCAGGCGCTCTGGCGGCTCGGCCGAAAGGCTGACGCAGCCGGCCAGCGCGAGGGCGAGCGCCAAAGCCGGGATCGCGGGAAGCAGGGCTCGTCTGGTCATCGCCTTCCTCATGGCTCGTAGTCGGGCAGCCTGCCGCCGCGGATCAGCGAGCCCGCGCCCTGGCTCTCGAGCCGCTCGGTCAGCTGCCGCAGCGCCTCGCTGGTCCGGCGCAGGTCCTGCATTGCCGCGTTGGCCGCCGGCAACGTGGTCTGCGTCATCTCGCGCGCCGCCGGCCGCGCGTCGTTCATCGTCGCCTCGAGCGCCGCCGCGGCGGAAGCCGAGGCGCGCAGCGTGTTGCGCAGCTCGGCCGCGAGGCTCTTGCCTTCATCATTGAGAAGGCCGTCGGTCGTCTGCAGCGTGCTTTCGAATGCCGCCAGCGTCTCGGTCGACTGCGCAAGCGTCGCCTTGAGTTCGTTGAGCGTCGCCCTGAGGTCGGGGCCCATGTCGGCCAGCTGCCGGCTCATCCGGTTGGTATTGGCGAGGATGCCGGTGATCGAGGCCTGGTTTTCGTCCGAAAGCAGCCGCGTCAGGCGGTCGGTCAGCGTCGCCACGCGCTCGAGCAGCAGCGGCGCGCTGGCGAGAATCTCGCCGAGGCCGCCGGGCTCGGGCGGGATGACCGGAATCCCCTCGGGACACGCGGTGGTCTCGCAGCTGATCGGCGGCGCGCCCTTGGTCCCGCCTTTCAGGCTGATCGTCGAAACCCCCGTGAAGCTCGAGGACACCGAGGCGGTCGTACCGACCAGGATCGGCGTTTCCTCGTCGACCTCGATCCGCACCTTGACGAAGGCCGGATCCTTCTTCCACAGCTCGATCAGGACAACCTGGCCGACCGGGACGCCCGAATAGGTCACCGCCGAGCCGGTGGCCAGGCCGCCAACCGATTGCGGGAAGAAGATCTCGTATTCCTTGTCGTCGCCGCCGAGCTGGACCAGCCAGACGAAGAACGCCGCAAGCAACCCGAGCAGCAGCAGGGTGACGGCCCCGACCCAGACATGGTTCGCCCGCGTTTCCATCCCAGGTCTATGCCTTTCCCGCCGTTGCCTTGTCCACGGATTTCCGGCTGGCCTTGCCGCCCGCAAACCCGACGTGCGCTGCCCGCCCGCGCGGCCCGTTGAAGTACTCCTGGATCCACGGGTGGTCGCTCTCGAGCAGCTCGGGGATCGTCCCGATCGCGATAACCTTGCGGTCGGCCAGTACCGCCACGCGGTCGCAGATCGCGTGCAGCGTGTCGAGGTCGTGGGTGATCAGGAATACTGTCAGCCCGAGCGTTTCCTGCAGCTCCGCGGTCAGCTCGTCGAATGCCGCCGCGCCGATCGGGTCGAGCCCCGCAGTCGGCTCGTCGAGGAACAGCAGCTCCGGATCGAGCGCCAGGGCGCGCGCGAGCCCGGCGCGCTTGCGCATCCCGCCCGAAAGCTCTGAAGGGTACTTGGCCGCCGCCTCCTCGGGCAGCCCGCTCATCCTGACCTTGTAACGGGCGATCTCGTGCAGCAGCTCGGGATCAAGTTCGGGGTAGAACTGCTTGAGCGGGACCTCGATGTTCTCGGCCACGGTCAGCGTCGAGAACAGCGCCCCGCCCTGGAACAGCACGCCCCAGCGGCTGCGCACCGCGGCTTCCTCGTCGGGCTCGGCGCCGACGGTGTTCTGGCCGAACACGCGCACCTCGCCCGCGTCGGGGACCTGCAGCCCGATGATCGAGCGCATCAGCACCGACTTGCCCGAGCCCGAGCCGCCGACCACCCCGAGAATCTCGCCGCGCTTGACCTTTAGCGAGAGGTCCTCGTGGATGACCTGCGAGCCGAAGCTGTTCCTCAGCCCTTCGATCTCGATCGGGTACTCGCCGTCGAAATGGCTGATCACATCGTCGCGCGCCTCGTCGAGGACTTCCTCGCGAAGTTCCTCGAGTTGCTCGTCGTCGTGGCCGTTCTTCCCGCTCATCCCCACCCGATCTGGTCGAAAAACACCGCGAAGAAGGCATCGAGCACGATCACCATGAAGATCGCCTGGACCACGGCCTTGGTCGTGCGCATTCCGACTTCCTCGGAATTGCCGCGCACCTGCAGCCCCTGGTAGCACCCGGCGAGCGCGACGATCAGCCCGAACACCGGCGCCTTGATCAGCCCGACCCACAGGTCGAACAGCGGCACGACCTCCTGGATTCGGGTGAGAAACGTGATGAACGGGATGCCGAGCGTGAGGTCGGCGATGAACGCCCCGCCGATCATCGCGATCACCGCCGAGAAAAACCCGAGCAGCGGCATCATCAGCACCGCGGCGAGGATCCGCGGGATGATCAGCGCCTCCATCGGCGAAACGCCGATCGTGCGCATCGCGTCGATTTCCTCGGTCAGCTTCATCGTGCCGATCTGCGCGGCGAAGGCCGAGCCCGAGCGACCGGCGACCATGATCGCGGTCATCAGCACCCCGAGCTCGCGCAGCGACAACCGCCCGGTCAGGTTGATCGTGTAGATCTCCGCGCCGAACTGCCGGAGCTGCGCCGCACCCTGCTGGGCGATGACGATGCCGATCAGGAAGCTCATCAGCCCGATGATCGGCAGCGCGGTCACCCCGACCAGCTCCATCTGCCGCACCAGCGACTTCAGGCGGAACCGCCGCGGGTGGCGGATCACCGTGGCAAGCCCGACGAGGATCGCGCCGAGGAACCCGACCATGCGCGCGACACCGTGGCCGAACTCGATCGTCCACGCCCCGGTGAACTCGAGCGTGCGGGTGACAAGCGGCAGCCGCGGCGGCTCGATCGGCGCGGTGCTGGCGTTGGCGCCGACCGTCTCGAGCAGCTTCTCGGCCTGCTCGCTGGCGCCGGTGATGTGCGCGTTGTGCTCGTCGGCGAAACGCCAGACGGTCCACGCGCCGATCGTGTCGATCTCCCCGGTGCCCGACAGGTCGACGAACTGCACCGGCTCGCCGAACTCGCGCAGACGCCGGTCGAGCAGCCCGATAGACGACACCAGCAGCGGGCCCTGCAGCACGATCGTGGTGCGCCCCCCTGCCTCGTGCACCGTGAAATCGGCCCATTCGCGCATGGGCCGAGCTATGCGGGCAAAACGCTGTTGCGGCAAGGTTTCCTTGGGGGGCGGTCGGGACGCCTTCACCCCATCCAAGCTTCGCCATCCTTCCCCCCATCGAGGGGGAAGGGATCTGCACAACTCGGCCTGGCGCCCCTTCCCCCTCGATGGGGGAAGGATACGGAGACTTGGCCCCGAAGGGGCTTAGTCGGAGTTGGATGGGGGTGAGAGCGCCTCCAGCAGCACCCGTGCACACCCGTCCGGGTTGTCGAGCACTTCGTTATTCCAGAACCGCAACACCCGATAACCTTCCCCCTCGATGACCACGGTGCGTGCCGCGTCCGCCGCCACGGCTTCGGAATGCTGGCCCCCATCCACTTCCACCACGAGCCTTGCCCGATGGCTCGCGAAATCGACGATGAAATGCCGGATTGGCACCTGCCTGCGCCAGCGGGCGGCCGGAGCCGCCTCGCGCAGCAATCGCCACATCGCGCGCTCGGCATCGGTCATCTCCCGACGCAAGCGCCGAGCCCGCGCGATCGCTCCTGGTGGCGGGTGCTTCTTCACCCGAGCGGCGTAATTGCGGGCGCGCCTTCCAACCAAGCGGTTCCAGATCCGTTTCGAACCTTTCGCGGCGGACCGAGTCCGCAGACGCCGCGCCATCGCCCCGCCCAACTTCCCTGCGGGGGAGGGGTCTCAGGACCGACGCTGCGCACACCCCCTTCCCCCTCGAAGGGGGAGGTTACGGAGACTTGGCCCCGAAGGGGCCTGGTCGGAGTTGGATGGGGGCGACCCGCGAAACGCCAAATGGGAAAGAACTCCGTCCCCGAACCCCGCCGTTGCCCTGCGCCAGCGACACTGGCAAAGGCCGCCGCGACATGTCGACCGAACTGCCCAAGACTTTCGATCCCGCGGCCATCGAGGCCAAGTGGTACGCCCACTGGGAAAACCGCGGCCTGTTCCGCCCCGAGCGCCCCGACGCGCAGCCGTTCACGATCGTCAACCCGCCGCCCAACGTCACCGGCTCGCTGCACATCGGCCACGCGCTCGACAACACGCTGCAGGACGTCGTGGTTCGCTACGAGCGCCTCAAGGGCAAGGACGCGCTGTGGGTGGTCGGCACCGACCACGCGGGCATCGCCACGCAGATGGTTGTCGAGCGCGAGCTCGAAAAGAGACAGGACAAGCGCACGAACTACAGCCGCGAGGAGTTCGTCGCCAAGGTCTGGGAGTGGAAAGCCCAAAGCGGCGGGCAGATCACCCGCCAGCTGCGCCGGCTCGGCTGCTCGATGGACTGGAGCCGCGAGCAGTTCACGATGGACCCGCATTTCACCCGTGCGGTGGTCAAGGTCTTCGTCGACCTCTACAACGAGGGGCTGATCTACCGCGACAAGCGGCTGGTCAACTGGGATCCCAAGCTCAAGACCGCAATCTCCGACCTCGAGGTCGAGACCCGCGACGTCCAGAGCGGCTTCTGGCACTTCCGCTACCCGCTCGCCGACGGCGTCACCCTGCCGAGCGGCGCCAACCACATCGTCGTCGCCACCACGCGCCCCGAGACGATGCTCGCCGACATGGCCGTGGCGGTGCACCCGGACGATCCGCGCTATGCGAGCGTGATCGGCAAGGACATCCTCCAGCCGATCACCAACCGCCGCTTCAAGGTGATCGCCGACGAGCACGCCGACCCCGAGCTCGGAAGTGGCGCGGTCAAGATCACCCCGGGCCACGACTTCAACGACTTCGAGGTCGGCAAGCGCGCGGGCATCAAGCCCGCCGAGATGCTCAACATGTTCGACGCCGAGGCGCGCGTCGTGCAGACCCAGGACGGCCTGGTCCCCGAGGAATTCCTCGGCCTCGACCGCTTCGACGCGCGCAAGCTCGTCGTGCAGCGGATGAAGGAACAGGGCTTCCTCGTCCCCCACGTCGACAAGGACGGCAACGAACACGACGCCGAGCCGCGCACCGTCCCGACCCCGTTCGGCGACCGCGGCGGCGTGGTCATCGAGCCGTGGCTGACCGACCAGTGGTACGTCGACGCCGAAAAGCTCGCGCAGGCGCCGATGCAGGCGGTGCGCGACGGCCGCATCGAGATCGTCCCCAAGGCGATGGAGAAGACCTTCTTCAACTGGATGGAGAACATCCAGCCGTGGTGCGTCAGCCGCCAGCTCTGGTGGGGGCATAGGATTCCGGCATGGTACGACGAGGACGGCCAGGTCTACGTCGCCGAGACCGAAGAAGCCGCGCAGGCGCTCGCCGGCAACAGGAAGCTGACGCGCGACCCCGACGTTCTCGACACCTGGTTCTCGAGCGCCCTCTGGCCCTTCGCCACGCTCGGCTGGCCGGACGAGTCTCCCCTCCCGCTTGCGGGAGGGGCCGGGGGTGGGCCAGTCGGCCACGACGGTTCCCCCGCGGACTCGCCCACCCCTAGCCCCTCCCGCAAGCGGGAGGGGGAGACGCTCCTCGCCCGCCACTACCCCAACGACCTGCTCATCTCCGGCACCGATATCCTGTTCTTCTGGGACGCCCGCATGATGATGCAGGGGCTGCACTTCATGGGCGACGTCCCCTGGCGCCGGCTCTACCTCCACGGCCTCGTGCGCGCCGCGGACGGGCAGAAGATGTCCAAGTCGAAGGGCAACGTGGTCGATCCGCTCGGGCTGATCGACAAGTACGGTGCCGACGCGCTGCGCTTCTTCATGGCGGCGATGGAAAGTCAGGGCCGCGACGTGAAGATGGATGAGTCGCGCGTCGAGGGCTACCGCAACTTCGCGACAAAGCTCTGGAATGCCACGCGTTTCTGCCAGGCCAACGGCATCGGCGCCTCGCAGACCCTGGCCGCCCCGCCGGCGACCCTCGCGGTCAACAAGTGGATCGTCGGCGAAGTGGTCGAGACCCTCGCCGAGCTCGACAGGGCGATGGCCGACCTGCGCTTCGACGCCGCCGCCAACGCGATCTACCAGTTCACCTGGGGCACGTTCTGCGACTGGTACCTCGAGCTGATCAAGCCGATGCTCTCGTCTCCCCTCCCGCTTGCGGGAGGGGCCGGGGGTGGGCCCGTCGAGGCAAGCGCAACATCCGACACGCCCACCCCTGACCCCTCCCGCAAGCGGGAGGGGGACGAAGCAGCCGAAACCCGCGCAGTCGCCGGCTGGGTCCTCGACCAGATCCTCGTCATGCTGCACCCGTTCATGCCGTTCGTCACCGAGGAGCTGTGGCACGCACAGGGGGAGCGGCCCTACGAGCTGATCCTCGCGAAGTGGCCCGAGCTGCGGGCCGCGGTCGACCCAGCGGCCAAGGCCGAAGTCGACTGGCTGGTCGCGCTGACCAGCGCGATCCGCGCCGCCAAGAACGAGCTCGGGATCGCCCCGGGTGCCAGGCTCGAGGCGTTCCTCGCCGAGCCTTCGGCCACCGCGCGAACCGCGATCGAACGCAACGCGCCCGCGATCGAACGCCTCGCCCGCCTGCCATCGATCCGCTTCGAGCCGGCCCCCGCCGGAGCGGCGATGCAGGTCACCGCCGGCGACGACCTGATCGTCGTCCCCCTCGAAGGCGTGATCGACCTCGAGGCGGAAAGGGCCCGCCTCACCAAGGCGCTCGAGGCAGCACGCAAGGAAGCGAAAGCCCTCGAAGGGCGCCTCGCCAATCCGAATTTCGTCGAGCGTGCGAAGCCCGAGGCCGTCGAAAAGGCTCGCTCCGACCACGCCCACCATGCCGCGGAGGCCGAGCGGCTCGAAGCGGCACTGGCGCGGCTTGGCTGAGCCGGGCGACAGCGGAGGCGCCGCGCTGTCACCCCAACCAGGCTTCGCTGACTCGCTTCGCGAGCAGGCTCCGCCCTCCTGCCCCCATCGAGGGGGAAAGGGAGACTTGGAGCGTCGTTACCTTCTGGCCCCTTCCCCCTCGATGGGAGCGGGATACGGAGACTTGGCCCCGAGGGGCCTGGTCGGAATTGGAGGGGGGTGGCGCACAACATCCCCACGGCGAGCAAAAACGCCTTTCCTACAGGCCCTGGTTTGTGGCTTAGACTGCAGGATGACGCCTGTCCTGCCGCCGATCCCGAGTCGTCCGACTGCACCGCTTGAAGGTTCGAATGCCCCTGTTGCGCGACAGGCGCGCCCTGTGCCCTTTTCGCGTAGTATCTCTATTGATTCCGTAACTTGCAGCGGATTCCCGAAGGGCACAGGGTGTGCCTTGTGGGCCCATCGAAAGGACGCGGGGTGACCTTGGTCCTCGCCACCACGTCGCCGGGCGAGCCGGAAATCTTCGCCTCCCTGCAGGGCGAAGGTCCCTCGGCGGGCAAGCCGTGCGCGTTCGTGCGGCTGTCGCGCTGCAATCTCGCCTGCGTGTGGTGCGACACCGCCTACACCTGGCGTTTCGAAGGCGACAACCGCCCGCACCGCGCCGGCGTCGCCTACGAGCGCAATGCCAACCAGGCCGCGCTGGCCGAGGAAGACGTGGCCGCGCGCATCGCCGCTCTCGGCCAGCCGCGTCTCGTCGTCACCGGCGGCGAGCCGCTGCTGCAGGCACCGGCGCTGGCGCGGATGCTGGCGCTGCTTCCCGGCATCGCGGTCGAGATCGAAACCAACGGCACCGTCGCGCCGCCGCCCGCGCTCGACGCGCTGGTCGAGCAGTACAACGTCAGCCCCAAGCTCGCCCACTCGGGCAACCCGGCCGAACTTGCGCTCATCCCCGAGCGCCTTGCGCACTGGGCGCAGGAGCCGCGGGCGTTCCTCAAGTTCGTCGTCGCCGAGCCTGCCGACGTTGAGGAAGTCCTGGCCCTCGCCGAGCGTCACGCGATCCCGCGCGAACGCATCTGGCTGATGGCCGAAGGCACCGACACGGCGACCCTCGCAGCGCGCGAGCGCTGGCTTGCACAGCTTTGCCTTTCCAACAGTTTGACTTTGTCCAAACGGTTGCACATCGAGCTCTACGGGGACACGCGGGGGACCTGATGAGCTCGAAGCCACCTGTGATGCGGGGCGACCTCACCGAGGGGCCCGTGTTCCGCACGCTGATGCTGTTCAGCATCCCGATGCTGCTCAGCAACATCCTCCAGTCGCTGTCGGGCACCATCAACTCGATCTGGGTCGGCCGGCTGATCGGCGAGGACGCGCTGGCGGCGACGGCCAACGCCAACATCATCATGTTCCTCGTCGCCGGCGCCGCGTTCGGTTTCGGCATGGCGGCGACGGTACAGGTCGGCCAGCGCTTCGGCGCACGCGACATCGCCGGGGCGCGGCGGACGCTCGGCACCGCGACCGGTTTCTCCTCGGCGCTGATGGTGGCGATCGCCGCGCTCGGCTGGATCGGCGCCCCGGCGCTGCTGACCCTGCTCGAGACCCCGGGCAACGCCTACGGGCTCGCGCTGACCTACATCCGGCTGATGTTCGTCTCGATGCCGTTCATGATGGTTTCGGTGATCCTGACGATGGGGCTGCGCGGCACCGGCGATGCGCGCACTCCGCTGATCTTCATGCTCGTCACGGTCGTGATCGACATCGTGCTCAACCCGATCCTGATCACCGGGTTCGGCCCGTTTCCCGAGCTCGGCATCGCAGGCTCGGCGATCTCGACGATCATCGCCAGCCTCGTCTCGTTCGTCGCGATGCTGGTCTACGTCTACGCCAAGGACCTGCCGCTGCGCCTGCGCGGGCCGGAGCTCCGCTACCTGCGGCCGCGCGGGCCGGAGCTGGCCTTCATCATCACCAAGGGCATTCCCATGGGCGCGCAGATGCTGGTGATGAGCGCCGCGGGCATCATCATGGTCGGCCTGGTCAACCGCGAGGGGCTGCTGATGACCGCCGCCTATGCTGCGGCGATGCAGCTGTTCACTTACCTGCAGATGCCGGCGATGGCGGTCGGCGGCGCGGTCAGCGCGATGGCCGCGCAGTTCATCGGCGCGAAGAAGTGGGACCGGCTCGACCACATCACCAACGCCGGCGTCCTGATCAACTTCGCGATGACCGGGCTCCTGACCGTGCTGCTGATCGCCTTCGACCGCCCGCTGCTGGTGCTGTTCCTCGGCCCCGACAGCGCCGCGGTCCCGCTCGCCCGGCACATCCAGTGGCTCGCGGTGTGGAGCTTCATCCTGTTCGGCGTGGCGATGGTCTATTCGTCGACGATGCGCGCTGGCGGCGCGGTCTGGGCCCCGCTGGTGATCATGGTCATCGCGCTCTACCCGGTGCGCCTCGGTTTCTACTGGCTGACCTACGACTGGCTCGGCGCCGACGCGATCTGGATCTCGTTCACCGTCGGCGCGATCGCCGGCCTCGTGCTCGGCTGGTGGATCTACCGCTACACGGCCTGGCGCAGACACGCGCTCGCCGAGAGCCCGGAGGAAGCGCAGGAGCAGATTCAGGCCGACGGCGAACCGGCGGGACGGATGGTGCCGGACCTATAAGGTCTCCCCTGCGACGCGCAGCGGTCACGGGGAGGATTTTCAAAGACTTACTTGCCCTGCGCGCGCCAGCGCTGGACGGTGCGGTGGACGCGCTCTTCCTCGCCGCCGGTGGCATTCCACAGCGCGACGAAGCTCGGGTCTTCCGAAGCCGGCCGCTTGGCTTCCTCGAGCGTGTCGAACGAGACGCGGATCGGGATCGCCACGCCTTCGCCGCAGATGATGCACTCACGGTTCCTGAGCGCCGGGATCGAGTCGAGGAAACCGCGCGCGCCTTCGGGCATCGCCGCCTTCACGAACGCCTGGTCGCGGTCGTTGTTGAGGCGCATCGAGATGATCGTGCCGCACTGCGACAGCACGCCTTCGGCAAGGTCCGACGGGCGCTGCGTGATCAGGCCGAGGCTGATGCCGTACTTGCGGCCTTCCTTGGCGATGCGGCTGAGGATGCGGCCGACCGACGAGCCGTCGGCATTCTTCTCGTTGGGCACGTAGCGGTGCGCCTCTTCGCATACCAGCAGCACCGGCCGCGTCTCTTCCTCGCGCGCCCAGATCGCGAAGTCGAACACCATCCGGCTGAGGACGGCGACCACCGTGGAGGTGATGTCCGACGGCACACCCGAGACGTCGATGATCGAAATCGGCTTGCCAGCGCTCGGCATGCGGAAGATCCGGCCGATGAAGTCGGCCATCGTGTCGCCGACCAGCATGCCCGAGAACATGAACTGGTAGCGCGGGTCGTTCCTGATCTCGTCGATCTTGGTCTTGAGCCGCATGTACGGCGCGCTCGAGGTTGCCTTGTCGAGCTTGCCGGCCTCGTCCTGGATAAGGTTGGTGAGGTCGCTGAGCAGGTAGGGGATCGGCGAGTCGACGGTGATCTTGCCGAGTGTCTCGGCCAGCCGGCTCTTGCTGCGCGCCTTGAGCAGGCACTTCGCGAGGATATCGGCGTCCTCCTGCGCCTCGTTGCCGGTGGTGGTCAGGAACACCTCGCAGTGTTCCTCGAAGTTCATCAGCCAGTACGGCATCTGCAGGTTGCCGACGTCGAAGATCGTCCCGGTGTTCTTGAACGCCGCCGAATACTCCCCGTGCGGGTCGATCATGACGATGTGCCCGTTCGGCGCGGCCTCGCAGATGCGGTGCAGGATCAGCGCCGCGCTGGTCGACTTGCCGGTACCGGTCGAACCCAGCAGCGCGAAGTGCTTGCCGAGCATCGCGTCGACGTAGAGGCCGGCGCGGATGTCGCTGGTCGGATAGACCGTGCCGATCTGGATCGCGCTGCGCCCGTCGGAAGCGTAGATCTGCCGCAGATCCTCGGTCGTCGCCGGATAGACCAGCGCGCCCGGGATCGGGTACCGCGTGACGCCGCGGCGGAAGCCGTGGATCTTGCCGGTCAGCTTCTCTTCCTTGCCCTCGCCCATGAAGTCGATGTTGGCGAGAATCCCGCCGCCGGCGCGGCGGTCCTGCCGCTGGTTGCGAACGCTGCCGAGCAGCCAGCCGCCGGGCGTCCTGATCTTGACCTGGCTGCCGACCTGGCCGGCGAGCGCGATCGACGGATCGTCGTCCTTCATGCAGTCGTTGAGCCGCTGCGGGTCGAGCGCGATCTGCGAGCCGGAACCGGCGATCTCCAGCACCACACCGATCGGTTCCGAGGCGTTGTCTACGGGCGAAGCCTTGGGCGCCGGACGAGCCACTGCGACCGCTCCGGGCTCTTCGGCCGGATCGAAGGTCTGAAACTGGTCTCTCGCCATTTCGGTCATGCGGCACCGTTCATTGCGCAATTTGGGCCGGGACTATCGGGAACGGGGTTAACATCGCGTCAAAATCGCGCCCCGCCCGACTACGTGAGGGCGAAGACGCGGCCTGCCAGCCAACCCATCAGGACCGAAAGTCCCACAGCGAACAGGCCGTAGATGAGCGGCGAGCGCTCGGCCTGCTCGGCGACGAAGCGTTCGAAACCGAGCTTGCGCACCTCGACCTCGGCCACGGCCGAGGCGACCACCCGGCCCTCGACGATGGCAAAGGTCTCCGCCGTGTAACGCCCGGTCACGACGTTGGATGGCACCGCCATGCGTGCCTGATAGAGCACGCCGTCGTTGATCGTCACGCCGTTCGGGCTTTCGCGGTAGAGACCCTGCCGCCGTCGCAGGTCGACCAGGCCGGCGGTGAACCGCGCCTGTTCGACCGGATCGATCGAGCCGGCCGGCGAGAGCTGCAGGTAGTCGAGCCCGAGTTCGTAGATCGCCGCCGTGCGCTCGTCGACGATCTCCTCGATCGGCCGCGAGCTGGCGACCGAGAAGAACGCCGGCGCCGAGCGGAACGCCGTGCTGTGCGCGTTGAGCCAGACGCCGAGCCGCTTCTCCTTCTCGCGCAGCAGGATCGGCTCCGTCGGCCCCTTGAGCACGACCACGACGTCGTACGGCCGCCGCGCACGCCGCCCGTCCGGGTCGAGTATCGCGCCGAACAGCAGCAGTTCGGTGCCGGTGAAGCCCTGGCGCACCTGGATTTCGTGCTGCGAGACCTCCGGCACAAGGATCGGGTCGCGCTGTCCCGACAGTGCCAACAGCGCGACGACTGCCAGCAGCGCTCGGGTCGTGCGCCGGCTCATAGCGGCACCACCGTGTAGACCTCGTCGGGCCGGACGCCGAGCCCGAACGCCATTCGCAGGGCGACGGCGAGTACGATCACGGCGAGGATCAGTCGCAAGACCTCCGGCTTCGACACCTGGGCGATCCGCGAGCCGATCTGTGCGCCGGTGACCGAGCCGAACAGAAGCAGGACGGCGAGCACGATATCGACGGCCTTGGTGGTCATCGCGTGCATCAGCGTCGCCGCCATGGTCACGAACAGAATCTGGAACAGCGAGGTGCCAACCACGACGCTCGCGCTCATGCCCAGGATGTAGAGCATCGCCGGCACGAGGATGAAGCCCCCGCCGACACCCATCAGCATGGTGAGAATTCCGACCACCACCCCCAGCAGCAGCGGCGCCAGTGGCGATATGTAGAGTCCGGAGCGGTAGAACCGCCAGCGCATCGGCAGACTCGCCACGAGAGGGTGGTGGCGGCGCTTGGCCGCGCGGGTCGGCTCGGTCCGTTTCTGACGCACCGCCTGCAGGCTCTCGCGGCCCATCAGGGCGCCGATCGTGCCGAGAAGCAGCACGTAGAGGATGTTGATCACCGTATCGATCTGGCCGAGCGACTGAAGCAGCTGGAAGAGAAGCGAACCGATTGCCGCCCCGATGACGCCGCCGGCCACCGCGACGGCGCCGATCTGATAGTCGACCGCGCCGCGGCGGCTGTAGGCGAACACGCCCGAGACGCTCGCGCCGGTGACCTGGCTCGCGGCCGACGCCGCGGCGACCGTCGGCGGCACGCCGTAGAAGATCAGCAGCGGCGTGGTCAGGAACCCGCCGCCGACGCCAAAAATGCCCGAGAGGATGCCCGTGCCGGCGCCGAGCAGGACGATGACCAGCCCGTTGACCGCGAGGTTCGCGATAGGAAGGTAGACGTCCATGCCCCGCGGTAACGCAAGCGGGCAACCGATTGAAGGTTCGCGCGCCTAGAAACCCGCAGAAACCGTCAGCGCCGGGCCGCTTCGCGGCTCGGCATCGCCGGCCACGCGGAACCGGTAGTCGGCAGCAAGGCGCCCTCGCGCCTCGCCGACGCGAAACGCGACCGTCGCCGTCGGCCCGACGTCGAGCCTGGCCGCACCCTCCTGTGCGCCGCCCCATGCCCCGGCTCCGGCACTGATCTCAGCCGCCCCGAGCCGGACGAGCTGGCGTTCGACCCGTGCCTGACCGTCGACGAACGGCGTCGCATAGGTCCCGCCGACGTAGCCGGCCTGGGCGTACACTTCTCCCCGCACCCCGAGCGGCAGATCGAGCGGCGGGAACTCAGTGACCGTGACCAGCGCCGGGCGCACTTCGCTGCCCGCGTTCGTCCGGCTGAGCCGCATCTCGACTCCGACCCGCAGTGGGACCTTCGCCAGACGCGCGGACATGCCGGCGGCGAGGTCCTGCTCCAGCGGTCCTGACAACGCACCGGTGGCACGCGCGTACATCTGCGGATCGAACCGGCTCGATGGAGCCAGCCGATAGCGGACGACCGCCCCGGCCTGGCTGCGACCGTAGCTCGGCAGGCCTGCTGCCACCGGCGCCGTATCGTCGCGCACCATCACCCAGGCCGCAGCCGATAGCCGCGGACCCGTCGCTCCCGTGCCCGCTGGCGGCAAGTGCGCCATTGTCGGCGTTGCGGCCGGAATTCCCGGCACCTGCGGCGCGGAAAGCCCGAGATAGGCCGCGAGTGCCGGCGGCAGATCGAGCTGCGACAGGCCCGCAGCGAGCAGCAGGGTGTGACCGATCGCAACCCCGGTCGGAACCGGCCGCAGCGGGTGTCCGAAGACGTCCACCGGGGTCGCTTCTTCGCCCAGCTCGACCCCCGTGGGGTGGAGTGGAATCGCCGCTGCGACGTCCGGTCCTCCAGGGGCCCGGAGCGGTGGGACGGACGGCCCGAAGGTCGTCTCCGCGAGCGCCGCGGGTGCAGCTGCAGCCTGCCCAGAGAGGCCCGAGATCCACCGCCGGGCGGCGAGTATCGGGACCGATCGGTCGGCCGCTACCCCCGGCATCGGCCACCAGGCCGCGCGTAGCCCCGCCCAGGCCGCGAGCATGGCCAGCAGCACCAGCAGCGGCTGTCCGCGAAAGGCAGCGGCTCTCCTCAAGCCGCCCTCGCCTGCCGCGCCATCGCCGCAGGATGGGCGTCGTGGAAGGTCTTGTCCCATCGCGGCGGCGCGCCGCCGAGAGTGCGCACATAGGCGAACAGGGCTCGGCGGCCGGCCATGATCGCGACGATGTTCGACAGCGGAAGCCGCGCGAGCGCCCGCAGTCCCTCGCGCCAACCGTATTCGCGCGTCGTGAAGACGAACCTCACCGCAGCGCGCCAGCCGAGCGCAAGGAAGTTCAGGGCGATCAGTGCCTCCAGCCCGGCGTCCGGCTTCCACACCCGAGCGACGCCGAGGCTGTCGGCGACGATCAGCACCGCGCCGCCGATCAGTACGAGGTAGCCGACGAACAGCACCAGCGCGTTGAACGGTCCGCGGCGATCGCGCAACAGCATCCACCACTCGCCCGGGCTGCCGCTCCAGCCGAGACGATCCCAGCCCTGCAGCGCTATGCCGTGGACCCATCGGCTCTTCTGCCTCACCGCCTGGTCGAGCGTCGCCGGGAAGCAGGCACGGGTGGCGACCAGCTGCCCGTCCTCTCCGCGCGCCCGGAGAAAACGCGAGTGGCCGCCGAACGCCTTGACGCGCAGCCCGAGCTCGTAGTCCTCGGTCAGCGATTCGACCGAGAACGGCCCGGCCCCGCCCGCGCTCTCGGCGATCCTGACGAGGATTTGGCGTGAGAAGGCACAACCGACGCCGGCCGCCGGCAACGCACCCGACAGCGCCTCGCGAACGACGAGGGTCTTCGCGTGCTGCTCGGCGAACTCTTCGCAGTAGTGGCTGCCAACCCACCGCGACGACGGCTGCGGCTCGGGCAGCACGGGCAGCTGCACGAAATCGAACGTCTCCACCGCCTGGTCGAGAAGCCCGAGCGCGGCCGGATCGACCATGTCCTCGGCATCGTGCAGCCCGACCAGCCGGAACGGTCGTCCGCTGCGCCGTTCGTCTTCCTCCAAGGCCGCATAGAGCAGGTTCAGGCAATCGGCCTTCGTCGTGGGCCCGTCGCGCTCGATTGCAACCACACGCACGCGCGGATCGCCCGACGCTCCGCGCGTGGCCGCCTCGAACGTCGCCGGGTCGTTGCGATAGCAGCCGACGTAAAGGCGCAGGTCGTCATGCGGCCAGGCGGCGATCGCATGGGCTACGGTGAATTCGATGACCCTGTCCTCGTGCCAGGCCGGGATCAGGATTGCGGCCGGTCCGTTGAGGGGGCTGTCGCGCAACGCACGCCGATCGACGATCTGGCTTCTCCCACGACCGGTCAGGAGCAGCCAGAGCCACGCGAAATCGACGGCCAGTTCGTCAAGCGCGCCGAGAAGGAAGAAGACCGAGGCAAACAGGAGCAGCTCGTGCTCGACAAGCCCAAGCCATTCCAAGGGCGTAGCTGGCCCCACAGCGGTTCCCCCCGAACACCACTGACGTCCCGACCTTAACGCCTCGTCACGATCCCGCAACTGAAAGCTCCCGTCCGAGCCGAATTCCTTGAAACGGCCGCCCGATTGGGAGAGGGGGAAGCATGAATCAGGTTCGCAGTTCGTCTCTTCTCAATCGCGCCTTCACTTCGCTGATCGCTCACGAGGCGTTCGCGGGCATACTGCTGATTAGCGTGGCGGTCCTTGCGATGATCGTCGCGAATTCACCGCTCGCATCGACCTATTACGGCGTGTTTCACGCGCCTTTGCCGTGGACGCCGATCGGCAAGCTCTACAACGCGCACCTGTGGATCAACGACGCGCTGATGGCCGTGTTCTTCTTCGTAGTGGGCCTCGAAGTGAAACGCGAGATGATCGGCGGGAACCTGGCGGATGCCCGGGTCCGACGCCTGCCGGTGCTGGCCGCGACCGCCGGCATGGCCGTGCCGGCGGTGATCTACATGCTTGTCGCGGGGGGCGAGCCCGGCCTCGCCAGCGGCTGGGCGATTCCCGCGGCGACCGACATTGCCTTTGCCGTCGGCGTGATCGCCCTGCTCGGCAGTCATGTCCCCGCTGCGCTGCGCCTGTTCCTGCTGACGGTCGCGATCGTCGACGACATCGGCGCAGTGCTCGTGATCGCCTTCTTCTACACCAGCGGCATCGACGCAGGATGGATCCTCGCCGCCATGCTGGTGACCGCTGCGATGATCGCCCTGAACCGTTGGCATGTCGGCAGCCCCGCAGCTTACACGCTCGGTGCGCTCGTGCTGTGGTATTGCGTGCTCAATTCCGGCGTCCATCCGACGATCGCCGGCGTCGTCGCGGCGCTGACGGTACCTACCGAGACACGCGACGGCCGCAAGCCGCTGGAATGGTTCGAGCACAGGCTCGTCGCCTGGAACATCTACCTCGTGATCCCGCTGTTCGGTTTTGCCAACGCCGGAGTGGCCTTGAATGAGTTGCCGGACGGCGCCCTGTTCGGACCGTTGACGATGGCGATCGCGGCGGGATTGTTCCTCGGCAAGCAGGCGGGCATTTTCGCCAGCGTGGTCGTCGCCGAGCGGCTCGGCCTCGCGCATCGCCCGCGCGGTGCCAGCTGGTCGCAGGTCTGGGGAGCGAGCATCCTGTGCGGGATCGGCTTCACGATGAGCCTGTTCATCGGCGCCCTCGCCTTCCCGCGCGATCCGGAGCTCATCGAGGAGGCCAAGCTCGGCGTGCTCCTCGGCTCGCTCGTGTCGGCGATTGTCGGGTTCCTGGTGCTGCGCTTCGCGTCGCCGCCAAAGGGGAAGCCTAGGCTTTCGCGACTGGCGGGTCGTCGCCGAGGTCTTCGTACCAGGCTTCGACCGGGCCGTTGAGCTTGATCGTCAGCGGCCTGCCATGACGGTCCATCGTCTTGCCCGCCTGCACGCGCACCCAGCCTTCGGAGATGCAGTACTCCTCGACGTTCGTGCGCACGACGCCCTTGAAGCGGATCCCGACGCCGCGCTTGAGCTTGTCCGCATCGAAGTACGGGCTGCGGGGATCGATCGCCAGGCGGTCAGGCGGCACGTCGGCGGCGGTGGTGGAGGAAGTCTCGTCGGTCATCGAGCGCGCTTAGCCGCGCCGGCGCACCAAAATCAATCCGCGCGTCAGTCGGGCGAAGCCGGAGTTTCCGGCGGAGCCGAATCCGGCTGCGGTGGGCTCTCCGCCGGCGAGCGGTCGGGGCGGTCGAAATCGCCCTGATCTGGCGCCACTTCGTCGGGCGTCCGGTCCGGACGGTAGTCGTCGCCCTTACCCGGCACGAGTTCGTCGGGTTGCCTGCCAGGATGAATTTCGTCGCCTCCGCTCTGGATGAAGTGGGCGGGCTGCGATCCCGGTGTGTGCTCGCTCGGCGCGCGGCCGGCGTGTTCGGAAATCTGCGTCATGATCAGGTTCCTTGTCGTACGCGATAGAAACCAGCCGCAATCGCGCCTGTTCCTTCGATCGCAGTCGGCAGCCGCACGTCTTGCCCTTTCCGGCGCGCGCTTCTAAGGGCGCATCCCTGCTTCGCAGGCGCGTGCCTGCAATGGATTCGTCGGGCCGCGGGCGTGGCGGAACTGGTAGACGCGCTGGATTTAGGTTCCAGTATCGCAAGATGTGGGGGTTCGAGTCCCTTCGCCCGCACCAGTTTCCGCGCGGAGCCGGTTCGCTTGAGAGTTTGTGGAAGGTTCGGAAATGCAGATCGTTGAAACCGCCAATGAAGGGCTCAAGCGCGCCTACACGCTCAAGATTCCCGCGAAGGAGATCGAGGCGCGCATCGACGCCGAGGTGAAGAAGGTCGCGCCGCAGGTGCGCATGCCCGGCTTCCGCCCCGGCAAGGTGCCCGCGAACCTGATCCGCAAGATGCACGGCCAGGCACTGCACTCCGACGCGCTCAACGCGAGCCTGCGCGAATCGATCGACACGCTGATGCGCGAGAAGAAGCTGCGCCCGGCGCTGCAGCCGAAGATCGACCTCGACGAGGGCTACGAGCAGGGCAAGGACGCCGAGCTCAAGGTCGAGCTCGAGGTGTTGCCGGAGATCGAGACGCCTTCGATCGAGGGCCTCAAGCTCGAGCGACTGACCGTGGCGGTGACCGACAAGGAGGTCGACGAGGAGCTCCAGCGGCTCGCCACCAACCGCAAGAGCTACAGTGACGCGGCGAAGTCGAAGAAGGCGGCAGCCGGCGACCAGGTGGTCATCGACTTCGTCGGCCGAATCGACGGCGAGCCCTTCGAAGGCGGCCGCGCGGAGGACTTCGCGCTCGTGCTTGGCTCGGGAATGATGATCCCGGGCTTCGAGGAGGGCATCGTCGGCGCCAAGGCCGGCGACACCCGCACCGTCGAGGCGACTTTCCCCGAAGGCTACCAGGTCGGTGAGCTCAGCGGGAAGAAGGCCGAGTTCGAGGTGACGGTCAAGGCGGTCAAGGTCGAAGGAGAGACCAAGGTCGACGAGGAGTTCGCCAAGTCGCTTGGGCTCGAAAGCCTCGACAAGCTCAAGGAACTCGTCCGCGCTCAGCTCGAGCAGCAGACCGCCGGGCTGACCCGCACGCAGATGAAGCGCCAGCTGCTCGATACGCTCGCCGCGGCGCATGACTTCGAAGTACCGCCGACGATGGTCGAGGCCGAGTTCGCGCAGATCTGGCAGCAGCTCGAGGCCGAAGTCGCCCGCGAGCCGGACCCCGAAGCCGGGCGCAAGGAGATCGAGGCCGAGAAGGAAGACTACCGGCGCATCGCAGAACGCCGCGTGCGGCTCGGACTGCTGCTCTCGGAGATCGGCCAGGCCAACGGCGTCGAGGTTACACAGCAGGAAATGGGCATGCTGCTGCAGCAGGCCGCGCAGCAGTACCGCCCCGAGGATCGCGAGCGGTTCATCGAATATGTCCGCAACGAACCGATGGCGCAGGCCCAGCTCAGGGCTCCGCTCTATGAGGACAAGGTGGTCGACTTCCTGTTCGGCAAGGCCGAGATCACCGAGCGCCAGGTGACCCGCGAGGAGCTCGAAGCGGCCATCGAGGCTGAGGACACCGCACCTGCGCCGGCGCCGAAGAAAAAGACTGCGGCCAAGAAGAAGGCCAAGGCCGACGCCGAGCCGGCCAAGGACAAGGCCGAGAAGGCTCCGGCCAAGAAGGCCGCTCCCAAGAAGGCCGAAGGCGAAGCCAAGGCCACACCGAAGAAGAAGGCTTCCGAGGACAAGCCCGCGGCCAAGAAGACCACGGCAAAGAAGGCGGCTGCCAAGAAGTAGGCGCACGGGGCGTTTGCCACCTGGGGAGCCGCCTCGAACGCCTCCTGGCGGTGGAGTCGGCCGCCTGCTCGATCTCGCGTCGGCGGCGGTTGGGCACCGCCGCGCGCACGAGCGCGGTCGAAGCGTGCCCAACCACCAACCTCGTCGTCAGCGCTGGCCGGTCCGCTCGGCCACGGGCAGCTCTGCACAACCTGTTTAGCGGCGTTTGTCGCTTCTCTTGCGAAAGTCCGGAACGGCCAGCGGAACGCTGCGGAATCGTTCGTAAACCGCGCCGGCACGAAGCACGGCCGCATCCTGCCACTTGCCGCCGATGATCGAGAGCCCGACCGGGAGGCCTTCGACGGCGCCCATCGGCACGGACAGGTGGGGATAGCCGGCGATCGCGGCGAGGCTCCCGGCACCGATCGAACCGTCGTACCGATCCCCGAGCACGAGGTCGGTCAGCCAGGCCGGTCCCGTGGTCGGTGCGACGAGAAAGGCGACGTCATGCTCGGCGAGCAGGCGGTCGATACCTTCCTTGCCCGCGAGCCGAAGCGAATCCGCCCGGGCCTTCTGGTACGCGGCGTGGTCGGTCGCCGCAGCCGCCGCCTCGAAGATGTCCTGGCCGAACCAGCGCATCTCCAGGTCCGAGTGTTCCTCGTTGAACGCGATCACCTGATCGAGGCTGCGCACGGCGAGGTCCGCCGGGGACGTGAACAGATAGGCGCTGAGATCCTCGCGCAGCTCGTACAGCAGGACCGCGTACTCGGCCTCGCTCATTTCCTCCGGCGGGTCGTAATCGATCGGCACGAGGACCGCGCCGGCGCGAACCAGGTCCGCCAGCGCCCGGTTGAACAGGCGCTCGACCGCCGCGTTGTCGCCGACCTGCTGCCGCAGAACGCCGATGCGCACCCCGCCGAGCGAGGCTGTCGACAGTCCCGCCGTGTAGTCGACCTTGCGCGCGTCGGCCTCGGCAGTCGCCGGATCGGCCGGATCGCTGCCGGCGATCGCGTTGAGCAGCAACGCCGCGTCGGCGACCGTCCGGGTCATCGGACCGGCCGTGTCCTGGCTGTGGCTGATCGGCACGATGTGCGTGCGGCTGACGAGCCCGACGGTAGGCTTGAATCCGACGATCCCGTTGACGCTCGCCGGGCAGGTGATCGATCCGTCGGTCTCGGTGCCGATCGCGGCCCAGGCGAGGCCCGCGGCAATCGCCGCGCCGCTGCCCGAGGAGGAACCGCAGGGGTTGCGCCCGCTTCCATGGGGATTGAGCGTCAGCCCGCCAACCGCGCTCCACCCGCTGGTGCTGTGCGACGAGCGGATGTTGGCCCATTCTGAAAGGTTGGTCTTGCCCAGCACCACGCCGCCCGCCTGGCGGAGCCTCGCGATCAGCGGCGCGTCGCGGCCGGTCATGTTGCCGGCAAGCGCGAGGCTGCCGGCCGTGGTCGGGAATTCGCGGGTCTCGATGTTGTCTTTCACCAGCACCGTGCGCCCACCCAAGGGCAGGCCCGCCGCCGCGGCGAGGCGCGCTTCTTCCGGCGCATTGCGGTTGGTGACGATCACCGAATTGAGCATCGGCCCGGCATCGTCGATCCGGGCGATCCGGCCGAGGTAGTACGCCGCGGCCGTCTCGCCGGCGAGATAGGCCTCGCTGGCCGCGAACGGCGGCGTCGTGGTGGTGCTGCACCCGGCAAGGGCGAGCGCAACGGCTGCTGTAGCTGGAATCCCCCTCATGGCACGCATGCTTGCCACGCCAGGGACGCGATGCAAACCGTTAGAAGCTGCCCTTGATCGACAGGCGGTAGATCGTCGACACGTCGAGCCGGCGGCTCTCGACGAACGAAATCGGGCTGCAGTCGCGATAGCCGGTCCACACCGTGCGGTCGAAGATCGCGCGCCCGCCGGTCATGTTGAACACGTTCAGATTGACCGTGAGCCCGAACACGTCCTTGTTCTCAATGAAGGCGAACGTGTGGATCGGCCCCTCGTAGTCCTTCCCGACCTCGAACAGTCGCACGTAGGGCTCGACGTGCGTCCAGTTGAACCCGCCGCCCATCGCCCAGTTGCTTTTCGGGATGTCGTAGCGGAGGCTGATCTCACCGCGCCAGTCGTTGTGGCCGCTGAACGGCCGCTCGACCAAAGTCAGCGGATCTTCGACCTTCGATTCCTCGTAGGCGGCACTGAGGTTGACCCTGGCGCCCTGCCAGCCCAGCGGATCGAGGTTGACCGTGCCCGTCATCGAGAGTCCGAGCAGCTGTCCGCTGTCGACGTTGCCTCGCGTCTCGAAACCGCCGTCGACCGGGATCAGCTCGATGTAGTCCTCGATCAACCGCGCGTAGAGCGTCACGCTGGCGGAACCCCAGGCCTTGAGGTTCTTCCTCGCCGTCAGGTCCACTTCCCAGCTCTGCGGGGGGACGAGCTGGTTGTTGCCCGCGTTGGTACTCTGCGCCTGGAGATTCACGCTGGCGAGGAAATCGCCGAACGACAGCTGGCCGACCACGCGAGCTACCTTGAGCGAGAGGTCGAGGCCCTCCGCGGGCGTCCAGGCGAGCGTGGCCGAGCCTTTCGGCCGCCAGAACGTCCGGACGAGGCCGTTGGGCCCGGTCTGCGCCAGCTGCGAATACTCGCCCCCGGCACCGACCTGCAGCGTCAGGCCTCTGGCGAGCGTGCGGTTGTGCGTGAGGATCACCTCGTAGCGATCCTCGGTCACTCCGCCCGAGCCGAAGGGGAAGGGAATTTCGACGAAGCTGCCGGCCGGATCGAGGTCGTAGAGCTGGGCCGTCTGGTCGAGGCTGTTGAACGCGGCCTCGGCATCGAGCTGCCAGTCCCCTTTCCACATGTTCCAGCGGTATTCGGCGCGGCCGATGATCTCGCCGGTTTCGGATTGCTGCGCGAAGCGGCTGCCGGTCGATGGCGCCCCATCGTCGTAGATGGAGATCGAATCCGAACGGAAGTTGCTCTCGCTGGACCGAGTGAGGCCGATCAGCTTCAACCGCCCTGGTCCGAGGGCAAGATCGATTCACCCCCGATCTCGTAAGCATCACCCCGGGTGCGGTCGTCGAGATCGCGGAAGAAGTCTGCACCGGTGACCAGGTCGCGATCTTCGTCGAACGAAAAGTCAGTGTAGGTGCGGCTGTAATTGGCGTTGAAGCTGGCGACCATGCTGCCGGGGCCATCCCACTTCAGGGTGCCGGAGAGACGAGGATATTCACCGACGAACTGAATCAGCACGTCGGGGTACAGGGCCGTGACGGTGCCGGCCCCGTCGGTGACCGTCGTCCCCCGATTTCCGCCTGCCCCGCCTCGGCCGATGTTGTGCGTCGCCGCGAGCCTCCACTCGAGCGTCGGCGTCGATCCGCTGATCGAGACCTCGCCGGCTGCGTAGCTGGTCCTGGCGTATTTCGGCCGCCACACGCCGCGCCACTCGTACCGGCCGCTGACCGCGCCGCCCCTGGTGAAGACGTTGGCCACCTGGCCCGAAAGCCCGGGGATGCCGAGCGTGGCTCCGTCGACGATCTCGATGCGGTCGACTCGGGAAGCCGGGATGCGCTGCAGCACGTCGAACAGGTTCTCCGATTTGCTCGCGACGCGCTCGCCGTTGATGATCACGTTGTCGCTGGCCTGGCCGAGGCCGCGCCCCTGGTCGCCCGTGATGATGTCGAAGCCCGGGACCTGGTTGAGCATGTCGAGAGCGCTGCGCGGGGCGAAGCGGGCGAAGTCATCAGGCGTGTAGACCTGGCCACCGCCGGGCGGCGAGGCGGTCGCCTGCACCGGGGGCAACGAGGCATCGATCTGCTCCTGGGTGATCGGCATGTCGCTCGGCATCGGCGGCGGCATGTCGCCGGTGACGCTTCTCGGCGGAGGAGCAGCTTCGGCACCCGCGTCGGCGTCCTGTGCCCATCCCGTTCCCGGTACGATCAGCGCCGCCAGCGCGACACCTGTCGTCAGCAGTCCCCGCATCGGTCCCTCGATTACATTTGTAGTCTTGAGGTGCCTTACCCCGATAAGACGCCGATGGCGCGGCACATCGACCAACCGCCCACGCGATCCGACCAAGCGCCATCACGTCCGCGTTGGTGAAACGGCCTTGAACAAGTGCCGTGGGGACGCGACATAGGCGCGGCTTTCAAGACGAGAGGAATTCCATGATCGACGTGTTCGACGGCATCGGTGGGGGCTACGGCGCCCAGGGCAAGTTCTACAGGGACCCTGTAACCGGGGCGCTGGTACCGGTGGTGGTCGAGAGCACCAGCCGTGGCGAGCGCAGCTTCGACATCTTCAGCCGGCTGCTGCGCGAGCGGATCGTGTTCGTGACCGGCGAAGTCGAGGACCAGATGGCCTCGTTGATCGTCGCCCAGCTGCTGTTCCTCGAGAGCGAGAACAGCCAGGACATCTCGATGTACATCAACTCGCCCGGCGGCGTGGTGACGGCCGGCATGGCGATCCATGACACGATGCAGTACATCAAGCCCAAGGTTCGCACCGTGTGCGTCGGCCAGGCGGCCTCGATGGGCAGCTTCCTGCTGGCGGCCGGTGAACCCGGCATGCGGGTGGCGCTGCCGAACGCACGGATCATGGTCCACCAGCCCTCCGGCGGCGCGCGCGGCATGGCCTCGGACATCGAGATCCAGGCCAAGGAAATCCTGCGCATCCGCAAGCGGATGAACGACCTCTACGCGAAATATACCGGCCAGAGCCTGGCGGACATCGAGAAGGCGATGGATCGCGACACCTTCCTCGAGGCCGAGGAAGCGCTCAAGTTCGGCATCGTCGACAAGGTCTTCGCGCACCGCCCGAAGGACGAGGAAACCGGCGTCGAAAGCGGATCCGGAGGCGCTCCCGACTAGGGCTTCTCCGCAACTTCCCGCCGCACGACTGTAGCATTTTGGCAACCCTGCCCCTTCAGGCGGGAGCAAGCCGGGGCTATTAAGGTTGATGCGATTGATATTGAGGCCTTCGGAGCTACATTCCGGAGGCGAATCCCTTGCCGCCCCACTCCCGGTTGGCGTCGGGGCCTATGGACGAGAATATGACCAAACTCAGCGGTTCGGACAGTAAGAGCACCCTCTACTGCAGCTTCTGCGGGAAGTCGCAGCACGAGGTTCGCAAGCTGATCGCCGGCCCGACGGTGTTCATCTGCGATGAGTGCGTCGAGCTGTGCAACGACATTATCCGCGAGGAAACCAAGGGCGGCATTGCCGGAAAGAAGGATGGCGAGATCGCCACGCCCCGGCAGATCTGCGACACTCTCAACGATTACGTGATCGGGCAGGACCGCGCCAAGCGCGTGCTCTCGGTCGCGGTGCACAACCACTACAAGCGTCTCAAGCACAGCGGCAAGTCGGGCGACGTCGAGCTGGCAAAGTCCAACATCCTGCTGGTCGGTCCGACCGGCAGCGGCAAGACCCTGCTCGCGCAGACCCTCGCGCGCACGTTCGACGTGCCGTTCACGATGGCCGATGCGACCACGCTGACCGAAGCCGGCTACGTGGGCGAGGACGTGGAAAACATCATCCTCAAGCTGCTCCAGGCCTCGGACTACAACGTCGAGAAGGCGCAGCACGGGATCGTCTACATCGACGAGATCGACAAGATCACACGCAAGGCGGAGAATCCGTCGATCACCCGTGACGTCTCGGGCGAAGGCGTGCAGCAGGCGCTGCTCAAGTTGATGGAGGGCACCACTGCGAGCGTTCCGCCACAGGGCGGCCGCAAGCACCCGCAGCAGGAATTCCTGCAGGTCGACACGACGAACATCCTGTTCATCTGCGGCGGCGCCTTCGCCGGGCTCGAAAAGATCATCGGCGACCGTCTGCAGAAGCGCTCGATCGGCTTCGGCGCGAACATCGCCGATCCGGAGCAGGGTCGCGTGGGCGAAATGCTCGAGAAGTGCGAGCCCGAGGACCTCTTGAAGTTCGGCCTGATCCCCGAGTTCGTCGGCCGCCTGCCGGTGATCGCCACGCTGCACGATCTCGACGTGCCGGCACTGGTGCAGATCCTCAAGGAACCGAAGAACGCGCTGGTCAAGCAGTACCACAAGCTGTTCGAGCTCGAGGACGTCGAATTGACCTTTACCGACGACGCGCTCGAGGCGATCGCCAAGAAGGCGATCAAGCGCAAGACCGGCGCCCGCGGGCTGCGCTCGATCGTCGAGGCGATCCTGCTCGACACGATGTTCGACCTGCCGAGCATGGACGGCGTGACCGAGGTCGTGGTCGACAAGGACGTGGTCGAGGGCCGCAAGGAACCGGTCCGCGTCGTCACCGGCGACGGCAAGAAGAAGGAAGCGGCGGCCTGACAGCAGCCGCCCCGGCCGCTCAGGCGGCGCGACAGAGTTGAAACTTCGGCGCAAATTCGTGCCCGGAGCCGGTGTATCCGCACGATCAGAAGCGGATGCGCCGCCTTTCCATCCCCAAGAGGGAGACACCGATGGCTACTACCGCCGATCTCGCCGCCAAACTGCTTCACGATGCTGCCGGCTTCTTCCGCAGCGTCGGCGAGCAGAATCCGCAGCTGCAGCAGCAGATGAACGACAACGCGCAGGTCTACGACCAGGTTGCCGAGATGCTCGCGCAGGATCCGACTGCCGAACTTCCCCTGCAGGAAGAGCAGTAACTACCCCTCGCCACGCTTCCTTCGCTCGATCAGCGCCTCGAGCCGCTCGACGCGCTCGGGCGGCAGCAGCTCATAGGGGTTGTAGGTCTGCTCGAACGTCGGAATGTCTGACGGCAGCGCTACCCACGGCATCCTGCTCTCGGTGAAGATCACCGCGTCGGGCCGCCATGCACCCGGATCGTCGAGCGTACCCACGCGCAGACCGGCGCCGAGCTTGCCGAGCCGCGGATAGTGGCTCCACAGCGCGGTGCCGCACTCGGCGCAGCGGCGGATCACGTGCGGTCCGCCGCTGCCGGCCTTGACCGTGTGGTCGGTCAGCTCGCCCTGCAGCAACGTGACCCGATCGCTTTCGATGAACGCGTTGACGACGGAAGTCGAACCGGTCTGGTGCTGGCACAGCCGGCAATGGCAGTTGTTGACGAAGATCGGCTCGCCTTCGACCCGGTAGCGCACGGCCCCGCAGCCACAGCCGCCCTCGCGCACCGCCTCACTCATGGCCTGTCCTTTCCTGCCTTGCGCCGATTGCCTCTGGCCGCGAGCTGGACAACCGCTTGTCGAAGCCAGCGGCCACCCCGGCGCTCTATTCGAAGCAGCCCCACGCGATCACCCGTGCGCGTGCCCCAGGTGACAGTCATGGTCCTGTCCGGTCTCCACCTGCACGGTCGCATGCTCGATGCTGAAGCGATGCTCGAGTTCGTGCGCGAGGTCACGGAGGAACGAGTCGCCCGGATGGCCGCCCGGAATCACCAGATGCGCCGTCAGCGCCGTTTCGGTAGTGCTCATCGGCCAGATATGCAGGTCGTGGATCGCCGCCACGCCCGGCAATCCCGCAAGGTAGGCGCGCACGGCGGGCTCATCGATCTTCTCGGGCACCGCGTGCAGCCCCATCCTGACGCTGTCCTTGAGCAGCCCCCAGGTGCCCCAGGCGATCACCGAAACGATCACCAGGCTCGTGACCGGGTCGATCCACCGCTGTCCGGTGAAGAGGATCAACACGCCGGCGACGACAACGCCGACCGAGACCAGCGCGTCGGCCGCCATGTGCAGGAACGCGCCGCGGATGTTCAGGTCTTCCTTGCGCCCGCTCATGAACATCAGCGCGGTCGCCGAATTGATGACGATGCCGACGCCGGCCACGACGATCATCGTCATGCCTTCGACAGGCGCTGGATTGAACAGCCGGTCGACCGTTTCGATCAGGATCGCGCCCAGAGCGACGAGCAGCAGGCCCGCGTTGGCCAGTGCGGCCAGGATCGAGCTGGACTTGTAGCCGTAGGTGTAACGTGAATTGGCCGGACGCGTCGCCATGTAGGCGGCACCCCAGGCAATCAGCAGGCTGAGGACGTCCGAGAGGTTGTGTCCCGCATCGGCGACAAGGGCCATCGAGCCCGAAAGCAGCCCGAATGCGGCTTCGACCAGGACGAAGACCGAGTTGAGCGCGACACCGATGGCGAACGCGCGGCCGAAGTCGCGCGGCGGCGCGTGGACGTGCGCGTGGTCATGGTGCCCAGCTCCCATCGCATTCATTCGTAGACGCAAGCGTCGAGCGCGTCACGCCGGACGACGCCGATCCGCGCCTGGATGGTATTGCCGTAGCGGCGAGCAAATCCCGTCGGATTGACGACCGGGCGCCGCTTGGGGGCCGGCAAGGCGGCCGCCATCCGTGCGGCCTCGGATGGAGTCAGCCGGGCCGCGGAGTGCTGGAAATAGCGCTGCGCGCCCGCTTCTACGCCGTAGGTCCCGATGCCGGTCTCGGCGACGTTGAGGTAGACTTCCATGATCCGCCGCTTGCCCCAGATCTTCTCGATCAGGAACGTGAACCAGGCTTCGAGCCCCTTCCGGAAGTAGCCGCCCCCCTGCCAGAGAAACACGTTCTTCGCCGTCTGCTGACTGATCGTCGAACCGCCCCGTATGCGATCGCCCTGCTGATTGCGCTCGAACGCCTCTTCGATCGCCTCGCGATCGAACCCGCTGTGCTGGCAGAACTTGCCATCCTCGCCGGCGATCACCGCGCGGACCATGTTGCGGTCGATGTTGGCAAGCGGCTCCCAATCCTTCGTGAAGCCATTCTCGTCCATGAGCATCGTCGCCGTGACCGGGACGGGGACGAAGCGGAAAATCACCACGAGAGCGAGGCTCAGCCCGACGAACACGGCCAAGGTCCAGACGAGGAAGCGGAGCAGGCGCAGCATCGGCGGGAGATTACGCGGTGCGGAGCGGGGTGCAATCTTGGGTTTGGGCAGTAGGCAGTAGGCAGTAGGCAGTAGG
>CALCBC010000086.1 GCA_937898525.1 uncultured Sphingomonadales bacterium | reverse complement strand
AGCGAGCTTTCGACCACCGCCCAGCGGATCGTCACGCCCGCGCCGCCCCTGACCCACGCCGACGGCGCCATGCCCAGCCTCCCCTGCATCGAATCGTAGAACCGCGAGGCGCTTTCGAATCCGGCGTCGTAGATCGCGTCGGTCACCCGCCCGTTCGCGGCGAGCGCTTCGCGCGCCCGCTCCGCGCGCAACGCGCGCGAATAGGCAGCCGGCGAGAGCCCCGTGGCGCGGGTGAACACGCGCTGGAAATGCGTCGGCGAATAGCCGATGCGCGCGGCGAGGTCGGCCAGCGCGAGCGGCTCCTCGGTCTGCCTGATCGCCTCGATCGCGGCGAGCACCGCGCGCTCGTCGCGCGCGACGTCGTCGGGCAGGCAGCGCTTGCATGGACGGAGGCCGGCCGCGCGTGCAGCCGCTCCGTCGGCAAAGAAGCGGACGTTGGCGCGCGCCGGATGTCGCGCCGCGCAGCTCGGCCGACAGTAGATGCCGGTCGAGAGCACGCCCGTGACGAAGCGCCCGTCATAGGCCCGGTCGCGGCGCAGCACCGCCTCCCAGGCTTCGTCGTCGCTGATCGCGGGCGCGCTCATTGTCCGTCTCGCTGAATGCGCGCGGCAAAGCAGCCATACGCGGCGTTGTGAGCATCGATAAAGGCAATCCGCGCATCCGCAAGGAGGGCGCGGATCATGGCATCGCCCTCTCCAGGCGAGGCGAGCCGTGCATCGGCCAGCGCGCCCTCGCTGTCAAAGCCTCGGAGGCTCAGCGTGCGCCCCTCGAAACACGGTGGGCAGCGGTCTTCGTAGACTGCCGCCTGCCGCGCATCCTCGCGTACAAAAATCGCGAAGGCCGCGCGGTAAGGGCTGTCGACGTCGTGATGCACGTGATGAAGCAGCAGCAGCCGCTCTCCCGCGCGTGCGTCCTCGAGCGTCACGCGGCACGGATAGCCGCAGTCGGCATCGGCGACGAGGCGTACGGCGCGGTGTCGCAAGAGTTCGTCGTCGCCCATCGCCCGCAAAGGAGCAGACCGGTCGGGCGCCAGTCCTTCTATGCGATATGTCATGGGCAGGTCCTTTCTGACGCACCTGGTAGCCCGATCCGCAGGAGCACTGCGTCCCGCGGCTTGCGCTCAAAGCCGAACGCCGCGAGAAGGCGCGCTGTGACGCACCGGTTCGCCATGCTGGCCCGAACGCTCGCCCTCGCGGCGCTGGCGCTGCTCGTGCCCTCGGCCGCGCTGGCCGATCCAGCCGATATCGATGCGGCCTCGCGCGGGGTCGTGCGCGTGGTGATCGTGGAGATCAGTGGCGATCAGGTCGTTCCGGTCTCGCACGGCACGGGCTTCGCGGTCGGGCCGGAAACGGTCGTGACCAACGCCCACGTCGTTTCCGAAGCCAGCGGCGACGACGAACTCGCCATCGGCATCGTCCCCTCCGACGGGGCGAGCGCGGTCTACGGCCGGCTCATCGCGATCAGCCCGCGAACCGACCTCGCGCTCGTCAGGACGACCTCGCCGCTGCGGCTCCCGCCGCTGACGATCGCCGCCAACGCCAGCCGCGACAGTGGCAGTGTTACCTCGGTCGGCTACCCGATGAACGTCGACCGCGCGCAGGGGCTGTCGATCAGCGACATCTTCCGCGCCCAGCCGCCGGTGAAGAGCACCGGATCGCTCGCCGGCCGGCGTCCGACGCGCGACTTCGATTCGCTGCTGCACACTGCCCCGATCGCGCGCGGCAGCAGCGGGGGGCCGCTACTCGACGACTGCGGGCGCGTGATCGGCGTCAACAGCTTCGGCGCCGAGAGCAGCGGAGCCGAGGCCGAATTCTACTTCGCGGTCTCGGCGCGCGAGCTGCTCGCGTTCCTGCGCGCCAACTCGATCACGCCGCAGGTCAACGGCATGCCCTGCCGCAGCCTCGCCGACCTCGAGGCCGCCGAGCGCGCGCGGGCCGAGCGAGAACAGATGGTCGCGCAGGCGCGTGCCGCTGCCGACGAACAGGCCCTTGCCCGCCGGCGCGACGCCGAACGGCGCAAGATCGAATTCGCCCTGATGGCCGAGCGCGAGAACGGCATGGCGCTGGCGCTGGTGCTGCTGATCGTCGCGCTCGGCGCCGGCGGCGCGGCCTTCGTGTTCCACGAGCGGGGCGACCGGCAGAAGCTCAAGATCGCCGCAGCGGCCGGAGGCGTCGCCGTTGCCGGTGCACTGCTCGCGTGGGCCCTGCGTCCCGGCTACGACGAGGTCGAGGGCCGGCTCGAGGACGTGTTGCGCGCGGAGACCGAGGCCCCCGACAGCGGCAAGATCGAACCGGAGACGTCGGGTGCGCTGGTCTGCGTGCTCGATCCCGAGCGCAGCCGCGTGACCGGCGAGGCGGCAACGGACGTGCCGTTGGAGTGGACGCCCGAAGGCTGCGTCAACGGCCGCACCCAGTACGGCCTCGCCGACGGCCGCTGGACACGGGTGTTCGTGCCCGACGAGGAGGCGGTGGTCTCGATAGCCCGTTTCGACCCCGACGCACGCGAGTATCGCGTCGAGCGCTATCTGCTCGATAGCGAGACGATGGAGCGCGCCCGCGCAGCTCGCGCCGAGATCGAGGCGCCGGCCTGCGGTTCGGGCGAACAGGCCGCGCTCGACCTGGGCGCACGGCAAGGCGCGATCGTCTCGCTGCTGCCCGAGCGGCCGAACGAGCGGCTCGTGTACCGATGCTCTGCGGCCACCAGGCCGTAGATCGGTTACACTTCGACCTCGTGAAAGGTCACGATCCCACCCGGCTTGCATCGCCTGCGACCCGATGCTAGGCGCGCGCCAGCTTTGCCGGGGTGCCTCCCAGCACCCCGCCCGAAAGCGCACATTCCGTTCACCAAGGGACCCCCTCGCGTGGAGCTTTCCGCAAGTATCAAGGCCAGCCTTTCCGGGCGTTACGCCGCTGCGCTGTTCGAGCTGGCGAGCGAGGCCGGCAAGGTCACCGCCGTCGAGAGCGACCTCGAAAAGCTGGCCGCCGCCCTCGGCGAATCGGCCGAGTTGCGTGCGCTGGTGCGCAACCCCGCGGTCGGCCGCGAAACGCTCGGCCGCGTGCTCGCCGGCCTCGGTGAAAAGCTCGAACTCGACACGCTGACCCGCAACTTCCTTGGCGTGCTGGCGCAGAACCGGCGAGCCGGCGAACTCGCCGCGTCGATCCGCGCGTTCCGGGCCATCGCCGCCGCCCAGCGCGGCGAGGTGACCGCCGAGGTCGCTTCCGCCCACCCGCTCAGCGCCGAGCAGGTCACCACGCTCGAGCAGAAGCTCCGCGCCCGGGAGGGCCGCACCGTCAAGCTCAGGACGAGCGTCGACCCCGACCTGCTCGGGGGCCTCGTCGTCACCATCGGTTCGCAGCGCATCGACAACTCGATCCGCACGCGTCTCAATTCCCTCGCGCAAGCGATGAAAGGCTAACAATGGAAATCCGCGCCGCAGAAATCTCCAAGGTCATCCGCGACCAGATCGCCAACTTCGGCACCGAGGCTGAAGTCTCGGAAGTCGGTTCGGTGCTGTCGGTCGGCGACGGTATCGCGCGCGTCCACGGCCTCGACAAGGTCCAGGCCGGCGAGATGGTCGAGTTCGGCAACGGCGTTCAGGGCATGGCCCTCAACCTCGAGGCCGACAACGTCGGCGTCGTGATCTTCGGTTCGGACGCGGAAATCCGCGAAGGCGACAGCGTCAAGCGCACCGGCACGATCGTGGACGTGCCGGTCGGCAAGGGCCTGCTCGGCCGCGTGGTCGACGCGCTCGGCAACCCGATCGACGGCAAGGGCCCGATCGAGGCCGCCGAGCGCCGCCGCGTCGAGGTCAAGGCGCCGGGCATCATCCCGCGCAAGTCGGTCCACGAACCGGTGCAGACCGGCCTCAAGGCGCTCGACGCGCTGGTTCCCATCGGCCGCGGCCAGCGCGAGCTGATCATCGGTGACCGCCAGACCGGCAAGACCGCGGTGGCGATCGACACCTTCATCAACCAGAAGCAGATCAACGCCGGGAACGACGAGTCGAAGAAGCTCTACTGCATCTACGTTGCGGTCGGGCAGAAGCGCTCGACGGTCGCGCAGATCGTCCGCCAGCTCGAAGAGAACGGCGCGATGGAGTACTCGATCGTCGTCGCCGCGACCGCCTCGGAGCCCGCGCCGCTGCAGTACCTCGCGCCCTACACCGGCTGCGCGATGGGCGAATACTTCCGCGACAACGGCATGCACGCCGTGATCGTCTACGACGACCTGTCGAAGCAGGCCGTCGCCTACCGCCAGATGTCGCTGCTGCTGCGCCGCCCGCCGGGCCGCGAAGCCTATCCGGGCGACGTGTTCTACCTCCACAGCCGCCTGCTCGAGCGCGCGGCGAAGATGAACGACGAGAACGGCGGCGGCTCGCTGACTGCGCTCCCGGTCATCGAGACGCAGGCGGGCGACGTGTCGGCCTACATCCCGACCAACGTGATCTCGATCACCGACGGGCAGATCTTCCTCGAGACTGGCCTGTTCTACCAGGGCATCCGCCCGGCGATCAACGTCGGCCTGTCGGTGTCGCGTGTGGGCGGCGCCGCACAGACCAAGGCGATGAAGAAGGTCGCCGGCTCGATCAAGCTCGAGCTCGCGCAGTATCGCGAGATGGCGGCGTTTGCGCAGTTCGGCTCGGACCTCGACGCCGCGACGCAGAAGCTGCTCAACCGCGGTGCCCGCCTGACCGAGCTGCTCAAGCAGCCCCAGTTCAGCCCGATGCCGTTCGAGGAGCAGGTCGTGTCGATCTTCGCCGGCACCAACGGCTACCTCGATTCGCTCCCGGTCGACCGGGTCACCGAGTACGAGGCGGCGATGCTGAGCTTCATGCGCGACAAGCACGCCGACGTCCTCGCGACCATTCGCGAGACCGGCAACTTCGACGACGACGTGAAGAACCGGACGGTCGCCGCGCTCGACGCGTTCGCCAAGCAGTTCGCTTAATGGCCGATCGCTTGATCTTCCAGATAGCGGACGATGGTTCGCTATCGCTGGAGGGTCAGGCGATCATCATTGAGGCGCTCGAACAAGGATTAGAAGAGGACAAGGCCAACAACGTCGATACCGTGATCGTTGCCAACGCATCGGAGAAAGCCGGCTGGGAGGTCGTCCACCGGGCACTTCAGCTACTGATGCGGTTTGATCGCACGACCCAGGGCTTCGTCGGAACCGGGCAGTAAGAACATGGCAAGCCTCAAGGAACTCAAAGGCCGGATCAACTCGGTCAAATCGACCCAGAAGATCACCAAGGCCAAGCAGATGGTCGCCGCCGCGAAGCTGCGCAAGGCGCAGGCCGCGGCCGAATCCGCCCGGCCCTACTCCGAGCGGCTGGCGGCGGTCGTCGCCAGCCTGGCCAACAAGGCCAGCGCCAAGGACCTGCTGCCCAAGCTGCTGGTCGGCACCGGCGGCAACCAGCGTCACCTGCTGGTCGTCGCCAACTCGGACAAGGGCCTCGCCGGCGCATTCAACTCGAACATCGTCCGCGCCGCACTGGCCAAGGCGGCCGAACTCAAGGCCGAGGGCAAGACGGTCCAGTTCTACCTGATCGGTCGCAAGGGCCGTGCGCCGATCCGCCGCGCCTGGCCCGACGCGATCGTCGCCCAGTTCGATACGACCGACGTCCGCGAACCCGGGTTCAACGAGGCGGCGAAGATCGCCGACGAACTGACCGCGATGTTCGAGGCCGGCAAGTTCGACGTCGCGCACCTGTTCTATTCGAAGTTCAAGTCGGCACTGCTGCAGGTGCCGACCACCCTGCAGATCATCCCGATCGCCGGCCCGCCCGAAGGCGTGCAGGACACCGCAGCCGTCGAGTACGAGCCGGGCGAAGAGGAAATCCTCGCCGAGCTGATGCCGCGCTACCTGCGCACGCTGGTGCTGCGCGCGCTGCTCGAGAACGCCGCCTCGGAACAGGGGGCGTCGATGACCGCGATGGACAACGCCACCCGCAATGCCGGTGAGCTGATCAACAAGCTGACCATCCAGTACAACCGCAGCCGCCAGGCCGCGATCACCACCGAACTGATCGAAATTATCGCTGGCGCCGAAGCGCTCTAAGCCAGTTCAAGCCAAGGAAACGAAAATGGCCACCGCCCCCGTGCTCAACAAGACCACCGAAGGCACCGTCGCCCAGGTCATCGGCGCTGTCGTCGACGTGACCTTCGAGAGCGAGCTGCCGCCGATCCTGACCGCGCTCGAGACAGACAACAACGGCAACCGTCTCGTGCTCGAGGTCGCCCAGCACCTGGGCGAGAACACCGTGCGCACGATCGCGATGGACGCGACCGACGGCCTGACTCGCGGCCAGAAGGTGACCAACACCGGCGCGCAGATCTCGGTCCCGGTCGGCCCCGAAACGCTCGGCCGCATTCTCAACGTCGTCGGAGAGCCGATCGACGAGCGTGGCCCGGTCAACGCCAAGCAGCGCGCGCCGATCCATGCCAAGGCGCCGGAGTTCGTCGAGCAGTCGACCGAAGCCAGCATCCTCGTCACCGGCATCAAGGTCATCGACCTGCTCGCGCCTTACGCCAAGGGCGGCAAAATCGGCCTGTTCGGCGGCGCCGGCGTGGGCAAGACCGTGCTGATCCAGGAGCTGATCAACAACATCGCCAAGGGCCACGGCGGCGTCTCGGTGTTCGCCGGCGTCGGCGAGCGCACCCGCGAGGGTAACGACCTCTACCACGAGTTCCTCGACGCCGGCGTCATCGCCAAGGACGCCGAGGGCAACCCGACCCCCGAGGGGTCCAAGGTGGCGCTGGTGTTCGGCCAGATGAACGAGCCCCCGGGCGCCCGTGCCCGCGTCGCGCTCTCGGGCCTGACCATGGCCGAGTACTTCCGCGACCAGGAGGGCCAGGACGTGCTCTTCTTCGTCGACAACATCTTCCGCTTCACCCAGGCGGGCTCGGAAGTGTCGGCGCTGCTCGGCCGTATCCCGTCGGCGGTGGGCTACCAGCCGACCCTGGCGACCGACATGGGCGCGCTGCAGGAGCGCATCACCTCGACCACCAAGGGCTCGATCACCTCGGTGCAGGCGATCTACGTGCCCGCGGATGACCTTACCGACCCGGCGCCGGCGACCTCGTTCGCCCACCTCGACGCGACCACGACGCTGTCGCGCGCGATCTCCGAGCTCGGCATCTACCCGGCGGTCGACCCGCTCGATTCGACCAGCCGCGTGCTGACCCCGGCCGTCGTCGGCCAGGAGCACTACGAGGTCGCCCGCAAGGTCCAGGAGACGCTTCAGCGCTACAAGTCGCTGCAGGACATCATCGCCATCCTCGGCATGGACGAGCTGTCGGAAGAGGACAAGCTGGTGGTCGCCCGCGCCCGCAAGATCCAGCGCTTCCTCAGCCAGCCGTTCCACGTGGCCGAGGTGTTCACCAACATCCCCGGCAAGTTCGTGCAGGTCGAGGACACCGTGAAATCGTTCAAGGCGGTGGTCGAGGGCGAATACGACCACCTGCCGGAAGCCGCGTTCTACATGGTCGGCGGGATCGAGGAAGCGGTCGAGAAGGCCAAGAAGCTGGCCGAAGAGGCCTGATCGATGCCGTTCCAGTTCGAACTCGTCACGCCGTCGAAGCTCGTCCGCTCGGAGACCGTCCACATGGTGGTGGTTCCCGGGACCGAGGGCGACTTCGGCGTGCTCGAGGGCCATGCGCCGGTCATGTCGACCATCCGCGACGGCGCCATGCTGGTGTTCAAGACCGAAGGTGCTCAGCCGGAGACCATCGAGATCCGCGGCGGCTTCGCCGAAGTCAGCGCCAAGGGCCTGACCGTGCTGGCCGAGTACGCTGAAGGCTAGGTTCCGGTCACCACCCGGTTTCCAAAGGGCGCCCTTTTTTGCGGCCGAGCCTGGATGGCATCGCCGGTGCTTCAGGGTGCAGCGGCGCGCTCGCGATCAGCGCTTGTCCGGCTCCTCGCGGAACGGGGCCCACAGGATGCCCGGCTCCTCCCTGGGCTTGATCAGCGGTTCGCACGCATTGCGCTGGCCCGGCTCGAGCTTGCGCGGCTGCTCGCGGCGGTTGAGGCGTCCGAAATAGGGAGGCGGCCTTCGCACACGGCACTCCCGGGCACAGGTCAAGCTGACCCTACGCTGCGATACCCTTTCGCCGTTGCGGCTCGCTTGATGTCTTTCCCTAAGGGGATCTTGCCGGGATTGGTGGATGGTCCGGTCACCATGATGATCGACCACCCCCCAGCCATCCACACGGGAAATCGCGGCTGGTCCTGCGCCGAAAGCGGGGCCGCTAGCAGCAAAAGCGCCGGCGCAAGGGGCGTGTACCGGATCGCCTTCCTCCCGTAACCGATGGCCGAGCATGCCGCAGCCGGGTGTTTCCGACCATCGGGGGGCGTCAGCCCTGCCCCGCCGCGTCGGCCACTCGCCCCCGCCACCAGAGGAACAGCCCCGCGCCGATGATGATCGCGGCACCCGCAAGCGCGGTAAGGTCCGGCCAGTCGTCGAAGAACAGCGCCCCGAGCGCCGTCGCCATCAACAGCTGGCCGTAAGTCATCGGTGCGACGGTTCCTGCACCGGCCTTCGTCGTCCCCATGTAGATCAGCCACTGGGCGAGCGTGGCGGTGAGACCGATGAACGCGCAGCGCGCGGCGACGCTCCAGTGCGGCCAATCGACCCGGAAGCCCTCGAGACCGTTCAGATGCCCAAAGGTGGTCGCGACGACCAGGAAGATCATCGCCGTCACCGACATGTAGTACTGCATCGCGAGAATGCTCGCGCGGCCGTGGACCTTGCGGTTGGCAATGATCGTCACCGCCATCCCGGTGGCCCCCATGAGCGGGAACAGCACCCCCCACCCTGCGGTCTCGAAGTTCGGCCGCAGAACGAGGAAGACACCCGCGAAGGCGATCAGCGTCGCGGCCCAGGTCGACAGGCGTGCACGTTCCCCGAGCACCACCATCGCCAGGATCGCGGTGATCATCGGCTGGGTGAAGGCGATCGTCGTCGCCTCGGCCAGCGGCATCAGCCACACCGCGAGGAACATGCCGATCGCCGACAGGCTGATCGCCACGCCCCGCACCCATTGCAGGCTGTCGGTCGGCAAGCGCAGGGCATGCGAGCCCTCGCTGCGCGCCAGCCAGATTGCGAGCAACACGGTGCCCGCGACGTAGCGGGTCGCCGCCATCGCCGGGGCGGGCCATTCGCCGGCCATGCCCTTGATGATCGCATCGCCGATCGAGAGCGTGCAGAA
>CALCBC010000085.1 GCA_937898525.1 uncultured Sphingomonadales bacterium | reverse complement strand
GCCTGGTCGGCGATCGAGCGGGTGATCGCCTGCCGGATCCACCACGTCGCATAGGTGCTGAACTTGTAGCCGCGGCGGTACTCGAACTTGTCGACCGCCTTCATCAGGCCGATGTTGCCCTCCTGGATCAGGTCGAGGAACTGCAGCCCGCGGTTGGTGTACTTCTTGGCGATCGAGATCACCAGCCGCAGGTTGGCCTCGACCATCTCCTTCTTGGCGATGCGCGCCTCGCGCTCGCCCTTCTGCACCTGGTTGACGATCCGGCGGAACTCGGGGAGCGACATGCCGGTCTGGCTGGCGATGTCGGCGATCTCGGCGCGGATGCGCTCGGCCGCTTCGGCCTCCTGCTCGGCGAAGGCGGCCCACTTCTTGTCCTTCTTCGCCATCGTCGCGAGCCAGGCGTCGTCGAGCTCGTGGCCGACGTACTCGTCGAGGAATTCCTGGCGCTTGATCTTGTGGCGCTCGGCGAGGCGCAGCATCTGGCCGCCGAGCGTGGTCAGCCGGCGGTTGAACGCGTAGAGGTTGTCGACCAGGAACTCGATCTTGGTCGCGTGGAACTGCACCGCCTCGACTTCGGCGGTCAGCTGTTCGCGCAGTTCCTCGTACTTCTTTTCCTTGGCCTTGGGGAATTCCTCGCCGCGGGCAAGGGTCTCGACGCGTTCGGCCTGGATCTTCTCGAACTTCTTGAACAGGTCGGTGATGCGCGCGAACCGCTCGAGCGCCTCGGGCTTGAGCGCGGCTTCCATCTGCGCGAGGCTGAGCGTGTTGTCCTCGTCGTCGTCGTCGTCGCGGCGACGCTGGCGGGGCTCGCCGTCCTCGTCGTCCTCGGAGCGCTCTTCCTCCTCTTCCTCGGGCTCGTCGTCTTCCTTGTACGAGGGGCCGGCGGTTTCCTCGCTGATCTCGCCCGAGTCGGCCTCTGCGTTCTCCTGCTCCATCTTGTCGACGGGCGGTTCCTTGGAAAGCATCGCGTCGAGGTCGAGAATCTCGCGCAGCTGCATCTCGCCCTTGTTGAGCGCTTCGGACCACTGGATGATGGCGTGGAAGGTGATCGGGCTTTCGCACAGGCCCATGATCATCGTGTCGCGGCCGGCCTCGATGCGCTTGGCGATGGCGATTTCGCCTTCGCGGCTGAGCAGCTCGACCGCGCCCATCTCGCGCAGGTACATGCGCACCGGGTCGTCGGTGCGCTCGGCGGCTTCCTTCTTCTTCTTCTCGGGGACGTGGCCGGTGTCCTCGCCGTCGGTACCGTCGTCCGCGACGATCTCCTCCGCGGCGTCCTCGCCTTCCTCCTCGATGGCGTCCTCGTCGCTCTCGACGATCTGGACGCCCATCTCGGACAAGGCCGTCTGGATGTCCTCGATCTGGTCGGTGCTCATCTGGCCCTGGGGCAGCGCCTCGTTGAGTTCGTCGTAGGTGACGTAGCCCTTGCGCTTCGCCTTCGCGATGAGCTTCTTCACCGACGCCTCGTTGAGGTCGATCAGCGGCGCGTCGTCGGGGGTGCCGGTGGTGTCGTCGGACGCCATAGTTTCTAGCTTCAACCTGTTTCCTGTTCGTCCGCAACCGCCTGGGTTTCGGGCGAGGGTTTCTCCGGCGCCGTGGCGCCGGCACGTTGGCGGGCCATGTGCCCGAGTCGCGACTCGATTTCCAGCTTTCGTTGGCGCAGCCGCTGCTGCTCGGCGAAAGCGCCTTCCGGGTCGGTTTCGAAACGGGCCGTGGCCGCGGCGATAGCCGCCTCCAGCGCCGGCCTCTCGACCAGCAGCGACACCGCCTCGGCCAGATCCTCACGCGCTCCTTGCGGATCGGACCCTTCGACGAGGAAGGAATAGCGAGCGCTGTCCGCCGGCGGTGCAGGAATGGCAGGGGCGGATATGGGATCGCTTGCTCCCGCGTCAAGCGTTCCGGCGGTCTCGAGCAACGCAGAGATCGCCTGCGAGAGCTGCGGATCGTCGGGCGCGAGCCCCATCAGCGCCTCGGCGTGACGGGGAATCTGGTCGGGATAGCGAGCCAGCCCGGCGAGCACTGCCTGGGCCAGCGCATCGCGCGCGCCGCCCGACGCGGCCTTGCGCAGCCCCTCTGAAGCACCCTGGCGCAACGGGCTTGCCGGGCGACCGGTGCGCGGCCCGGCCGGCCGGAACTCGCGGCGCGGGAATGCGAAGGCCGAGAACCGGTCGAGCAGCTCGCGGCGGTAGAGCGGCGCGATGTCCGGGTGGCGGATCGCTTCGACGTGGGCCAGCAGCCGCGCCTTGAGCGCGGCCTTGTCCTCGGGAGAGGCGAGGGGGGCGGCGTCGCGCTCGGTCTGCCACAGCGCGTCGAGCAGGCTCACGGGCTTCGCGAGCAGCGCTTCGAGAGCCTCGCGCCCGCTCGCCCTCAGGAGGTCGTCCGGATCCATCCCGGCGGGCAGGGTGACGAACTGCAGCGAATGGCCGGGGCGCAGCAGTGGCAGCGCGCGCGCCGCGGCGCGCATCGCGGCACGCCTGCCCGCCGCGTCGCCGTCGAAGCACAGGATCGGCTTCTCCACGAGCCGCCAGAGCATCTCGAGCTGGCGCTCGGTCAGCGCCGTGCCCATCGGCGCCACGGCTTCCTCGATTCCGGCCGCGGCGAGCGCGATCGCGTCCATCTGCCCCTCGACCACCACGATCCGCCCGCTCTTGCGCGAGGCGGGACCGGCGCGGTGCAGGTTGAACAGCGTGCGCCCCTTGTCGAACAGCGGTGTATCGGGCGAATTCAGGTACTTGGGCGCATCCTTTTTCTCGGCGTCGAGGATTCGCGCGGCGAAGGCGATCACCCGCCCGCGCGCGTCGTGGATCGGGATCGTCAGCCGGCCGCGAAAGCGGTCGTAGGGTTCGCGCTCCTCCGCGGCGATGCGCAGGCCGGCCTCGACCAGCATCGGCTCGTCGAACGCCTTGAGCGCGGCCTTGAGCGCGTTGCGGCTGTCGGGCGCGTAGCCGAAGCCGAAGCGCTCGATCGTGTGCGCGTCGAACCGCCGCGACTTGAGGTATTCGCGCGCCCGCGCACCTTCGGCCGTGTCGAGATTGGCGCGAAACCAGTCCTGCGCCGCGGCCATGACCTCGTGCAGCCCGGCCTGCTGCTCGGCGCGCTGTGCTTCGCGCGGATCGGGGCGCGGGACGTCCATGCCCGCCTCGGCGGCGAGCTCCTTGACCGCGTCCATGAAGGACAGGCCGCGCTGGTCGGTCATCCAGCGGATCACGTCGCCGTGCGCGCCGCAGCCGAAGCAGTGATAGAAGCCTTTCTCGTCGCTGACGGTGAAGCTCGGGGTCTTCTCGTTGTGGAACGGACAGCAGGCCTTCCACTCGCGCCCCGCGCGGACGAGCTTGGTCGTGCGCATGATCACGCTCGAAAGCGTGACGCGCGCGCGCAGTTCGTCGAGCCATTGGGGGGAAAGCGCCATCCCTGGTGATTACACCCGCAACACGGGCCACGACAATCGAGCCGCACGAGGTTTGCGGGGGGTTAGCGGTGGAAACCCGGGCAGTCGCCGACCGCCCGGGCCAGTCCGTCCCTCGCGAGCGCTCAGGCCGACTTGCGGAAGGCCATGCCGCCAAGGGCATTGACGATGTCGCCACCGACCTTGCCTGCCGCAAGCGACACGACCGTCACCGCGGCGAGGCCGTTGATCAGTTCGTTGCCCGCCAGCACGTTGACGATGATGACTGCGAGGATCGCGCCGGCGATCTTGGTGATCAGCCCGCACATCGGGCAATTCGGCGGCCAGGGATCGTCCGGGCCTGTGCCGCCTCCACCCGACGGAAACGGAAAGCGCCAGGGCCATCCCGTTCCGCACCATCCGACGATTGCAGGAATAATCCAATCCATGAGACATCTCCCCCTACGTCAGGGCGCCGTCCTGAATTGTCTAACTGCCCATTTTGCGACCAGAATTTGTTCTGCAATTCGGCGCGGGGAGAATTTACGACTCCGGATGGACTCGGTCAATTCGACCACTTGCAGGAAGTGTGCATAAGCGCGCTTCGAATTTCGCAGTCGAAAGGCCTGCGGAATCAGGCCAGGCTCTCCTTCACCCACCCGCTGGCCCGGCCCATGTCGAGCACCGTTCCATGCCGGGCCTTCAGCTCGGCCATCACGCGGCCCATGTCCTTGATCGTGCTCGCGCCGAGTTCGGCCTTGATCGCCTCGATCGCGGCACGGGTCTCGGCTTCGTCCATCTGCCGGGGCAGGAACTCTTCGATCACCGCCAGCTCGCCGCGCTCGATCGCGGCCAGTTCGTCGCGGCCTCCCTGCTCGTACATCGCGATCGACTCGCGGCGCTGCTTGGCCATCTTCTGCAGCGTGTCGATGACCAGCGCGTCGTCGTCCATCGGCTTGGCCGCGGTGCGCTGCTCGATGTCGCGGTCCTTGAGCCGGGCGAGGATCAGGCGAACCGCCGCAAGGCGCTCCTTGTCGCCGGCCTTCATCGCGGAAATCTGCGCCTGCTTGATGTCGTCGCGGAGCATGGTCTCGGGGGCCTTCGTCTGGTGAATCCGTGCAGCGGCGGATTAGCCGCATATTTCGCTGCTGGCGAGGTTGACGCGGGCAAGGGCGGGGTCTAGCGGCCGGGACTTAGCACTCATTGCCGGTAACCCCCAACGGAGAGCCCCTTGGCCCAATCCGCACCTACGCCTGCGCAACCCAAAGGGGCGACGGGAGTCCTCGTCCTTGCCGATGGCACCGTGATCTGGGGCAAGGGATTCGGCGCAACCGGGAGCGCGGTCGGCGAGGTGTGCTTCAACACCGCGATGACCGGCTACCAGGAGGTCCTGACCGACCCGTCCTATGCCGCGCAGATCGTCACCTTCACCTTCCCGCACATCGGCAACGTCGGCACCAACCCGCAGGACATCGAATCGCAGGTCGAAGGCGCGGTCGGCTGCATCGTGCGCGAGCAGGTCACCCCGCATTCGAGCTTCCGCGCCGAGACCGAGTTCGTCGACTGGATGAAGGCCCAGGGCAAGATCGGCCTCGCCGGCGTCGACACCCGCGCGCTGACCCGGCGCATCCGCGTTCGCGGCGCGCCCAACGCGGTGATCGCGCACGATCCTAAAGGGCAATTCGACATTCCCGCGCTGCTCAAGCGGGCGCAGGACTGGCCCGGGCTGGAGGGGATGGACCTCGCCCGCCGTGTCAGCCGCGAGAAGCACGAGGGCTGGGAAGGCGGCCCCTGGCGGCTCGGGCAGGGCTACGGCCGCGCGCCGCGCGACGAAAGGCCGCACGTGGTCGCGATCGACTACGGATCGAAGGACAACATCTTCCGCAACCTGGTCAGGGCGGGCGCGCGGGTGACGGTGGTGCCGGCGCAGACCTCGCTCGACGAGATCCTCGCCTTGCGGCCCGATGGCGTGTTCCTCTCGAACGGCCCGGGCGATCCGGCAGCGACCGGCGAGTACGCAGTGCCGACGATCCGCGCTCTGCTCGAGCGTGACATCCCGATCTTCGGCATCTGTCTCGGCCACCAGATGCTCGGCCTCGCCGCCGGGGCGAAGACCGCCAAGATGCACCAGGGCCACCGCGGCGCGAACCACCCGGTCAAGCGGCTCGAGGACGGCGTGGTCGAGATCACCTCGATGAACCACGGCTTCGCGGTCGACAATTCCTCGCTGCCCGACACCGTCGAGGAGACCCACGTCTCGCTGTTCGACGGCTCGAACTGCGGCATCGCCATCAAGGGCAAGAAGGCGTTCGGCGTGCAGTACCACCCCGAGGCGAGCCCGGGCCCGCACGACAGCTTCTACCTGTTCGAGAAGTTCGTGGGGATGCTGGGGTGAGGCGGACTCGCCTCATCTGGTTTGCACTGGGGGCCGCCGCCGTCGCGATCATGACCATTTTGACGAACTTGTTTCTCACGCCTGAGCCTGAGAGGCCGATCATCGCGTATCTTGAGCTTACAGAACCCCTAGTTGTGCGCGACCAAGTCCGAGACGAGGACATGATCGCCGACCAGACCGGACAGCTTGCTCGAACCTGCGGGGCGAAATTCTTCGAGACGACCTTCCTATACAACGATCACTTGCCGACCATGGAAATCGCGCTCACCCCAGAGAATGAAAAGTCGGTGCGCTGCATTCTCGCGGAGGCCTCCAAGCGCTCAATTCAGACCAACATCATATTTCGCAAGGCGACTAATGCCCAAACGCACTGACATCTCCTCGATCCTCGTCATAGGCGCCGGCCCGATCATCATCGGCCAGGCATGCGAGTTCGACTATTCGGGCACCCAGGCGATCAAGGCTCTCAAGGAGGAGGGCTACCGGGTCATCCTGGTCAACTCGAACCCGGCGACGATCATGACCGATCCGGAGTTCGCCGACGCCACCTACGTCGAGCCGATCACGCCCGAGGTCGTCGCCAGGATCATCGCCAAGGAGCGCCCCGACGCGCTGCTGCCGACGATGGGCGGGCAGACCGCGCTCAACTGCGCGCTCGCGCTCTACAACGACGGCACGCTCGACAGGTACGGCGTGACCATGATCGGCGCCAACGCCGACGCGATCGACAAGGCCGAGAACCGCCAGCGTTTCCGCGAGGCGATGGACAGGATCGGGCTCGAAAGCGCCCGTTCGGGCCTCGCCCACAGCGTCGAAGAGGCGTTCGAGGTGCTCGAGCGTACCGGGTTGCCGGCCATCATCCGGCCGAGCTTCACGCTCGGCGGCACCGGCGGCGGCGTCGCCTACAACCGCGCCGAGTTCGAGAGCATCGTCCGCGCCGGGCTCGACGCCAGCCCGACGACCGAGGTGCTGATCGAGGAATCGCTGCTCGGGTGGAAAGAGTTCGAGATGGAAGTCGTGCGCGACAAGCACGACAACGCCATCATCATCTGCTCGATCGAGAACGTCGACCCGATGGGCGTGCACACCGGGGATTCGATCACCGTCGCCCCGGCGCTGACGCTGACCGACAAGGAATACCAGATCATGCGCGATGCCAGCATCGCCGTGCTGCGGGAGATCGGCGTCGAAACCGGCGGTTCGAACGTGCAGTTCGCGGTCAACCCGCGCGACGGGCGGCTGATCGTGATCGAGATGAACCCGCGCGTGTCGCGCTCCTCGGCACTGGCATCGAAGGCCACCGGCTTCCCCATCGCGCGCGTCGCCGCCAAGCTCGCCGTCGGCTACACGCTCGACGAGATCACCAACGAGATCACCGGCGCCACCCCGGCGAGCTTCGAACCGACGATCGACTACGTCGTCACGAAGATCCCGCGCTTCGCGTTCGAGAAGTTCAAGGGCACCGACCCGCACCTGACCACCGCGATGAAGTCGGTCGGCGAGGTCATGGCGATCGGCCGCAACTTCAAGGAATCGCTGCAGAAGGCGCTGCGCGGCCTCGAGACCGGGCTCGACGGGTTCAACCGCGTGCTCGAACTCGAAGGGGCCGGGCGCGACGAGATCACCGCTGCGCTGAGCCAGCAGACGCCCGACCGGCTGCTCAAGGTCGCCCAGGCGTTCCGGGAGGGTTTCAGCGTCGACGAGGTCCACGCGATCACGCACTACGACAAGTGGTTCCTGCGGCACATCGACGAGATCGTCCGCGAGGAGGCGGAGGTCGCCCGCAACGGGCTGCCCAACGATGCCGAGGGACTCCGGCGGCTCAAGGCGATGGGCTTTTCCGACAAGCGCCTCGCGACGCTGGCGGTGCGCTCCGTCGGCGTTGCCGGCGGCCTTGCGGAGACCCAGGCCAGCCGTTCGGGCCTGCTGCACGACACGCTGCGGGCCATGGCCGGTGCCACGAGCGAGGAGGAGGTCCGCGCGCTGCGGCACAGGCTCGGCGTGCTGCCGGTGTTCAAGCGGATCGATTCCTGCGCCGCCGAATTCGAGGCGATCACGCCCTACATGTACTCGACCTACGAGGCGCCGAGCTTCGGCGAGCCGGAGGACGAGGCCGATCCGAGCGACCGCCGCAAGATCGTCATCCTCGGAGGCGGACCGAACCGGATCGGGCAGGGCATCGAGTTCGACTACTGCTGCGTCCACGCCTGCTTCGCGCTGAGCGAGGCCGGCTACGAGACGATCATGGTCAACTGCAACCCGGAGACCGTCTCGACCGACTACGACACGTCCGACCGGCTCTACTTCGAGCCGCTGACCGCGGAAGATGTGCTGGAGATACTGCGCGTCGAGCAGCAGAAGGGCGAACTCGTCGGCGTGATCGTCCAGTTCGGCGGCCAGACGCCGCTCAAGCTCGCTGCCGCGCTCGAGAGCGCCGGGATCCCCATCCTCGGCACCTCGCCCGACGCGATCGACCTCGCCGAGGACCGCGAGCGGTTCGCCAAGCTGGTCAACCGGCTCGAGCTGCACCAGCCGCAGAACGGCATCGCCCGCAGCCGCGACGAGGCCGCGGCGGTCGCCGCGCGCATCGGCTATCCGGTGCTGCTGCGTCCGAGCTACGTGCTCGGCGGGCGGGCGATGGAAATCGTCGACAGCGAGGCGCAGCTCGACTCCTACATCGCCACCGCGGTCAACGTCTCGGGCGACAGCCCGGTGCTGATCGACCAGTACCTGCGCGACGCGATCGAGTGCGACGTCGATGCGCTGTGCGACGGCGAGCGGGTCGTCGTCGCCGGCGTGATGCAGCACATCGAGGAAGCCGGCATCCACTCGGGCGACAGCGCCGCGACGCTGCCGCCCTACAGCCTGCCCGACGAGATCATCGCCGAGATGGAGCGCCAGGCCGAGGCGCTGGCGCTGGCGCTCGGCGTCAGGGGGCTGATGAATGTCCAGTTCGCGGTCAAGGACGGCAAGGTCTACCTGATCGAGGTCAACCCCCGCGCGAGCCGCACGGTGCCGTTCGTCGCCAAGGCGATCGGCGTGCCGGTGGCCAAGATCGCCGCGCGGGTCATGGCGGGCGAGAAGCTCGCCGACCTCCCGCCGATCGACTGGCGCATCGACTACATGACCGTGAAGGAAGCGGTGTTCCCGTTCAGCCGCTTCCCGGGCTCCGACCCTGTGCTCACACCGGAGATGAAGTCTACCGGCGAAGTCATGGGAATCGATCTCGATTTCCCGACGGCCTATATCAAGTCGCAGCTCGCCGAAGGGACGGTCCTGCCCGAGGGCGGAACGCTGTTCGTTTCGGTCAAGGACAGCGACAAGCCGCTGATCGTCGCTCCGGTGAAGGAATTGATCGAAAAGGGCTTCACCGTGGTCGCGACTGGCGGCACGGCGCAGTACCTGACCGAGGCCGGATTGCCGGTCGAGCGGGTCAACAAGGTGGCCGAGGGCCGCCGGCACATCGTCGACAAGATCGTCGACGGCGAGATTGCGCTGATCTTCAACACCACCGAGGGATGGCAGAGCCACAAGGACAGCCAGTCGATCCGGGCATCGGCGCTCGAGAAGAAGGTGCCCTACTATACCACCGCCGCGGCCTCGGCGGCGGTCGCTCGTGCCATCACTTCGGTCCGGGTGAGCGAACTTGAAGTGAGGTCTCTGCAAGACTATTATAGCTGAGATCAGTTTTCCCCCGACAACCGAGCTCGTTGCGCCGCCTCATGGGCGGACAAGGGTTCCTTTGACAGGCAACAGGACAGGGAAGAGCATGGAACGAGTGCCGATGCTGGCAGAGGGCTACGAGAAGCTGACCGCCGACCTCCAGGCGTTGCGGCTCGAACGTCCGAAAATCGTCGATGCGATCGAGGAGGCGCGAGCCCACGGCGACCTGTCGGAAAACGCCGAGTATCATGCCGCCAAGGAGCGGCAGGGCCAGATCGAGGCCCAGATCGCCGAACTCGAGGATCGTGTCAGCCGCGCGCAGATCATCGATCCGGCGACGCTGTCGGGCGACCGCGTCGTGTTCGGTGCCACGGTCACCGTGCTCGACGACGAGGACAAGCCGCAGCGCTATCAGATCGTCGGCCAGGCCGAGGCCGACGCCCGCAACGGCCGCATCTCCTACGACTCCCCGCTCGGCCGCGCCCTGATCGGCAAGCAGGTCGGCGAGGAGGTCGAGGTGACCGTGCCCTCGGGCGACCGGTTCTACCTGATCGACAAGATCGAATTCATTTGAGGCGGGAGGCAGCAGGCAACAGGCAGCGGAGTTGATCGCAATCCTGCCGCCTGGTGCCTGCCCCCTACTTCAACTCCGGCTCCAGCAGCCGGTGCAGATGAACGATCACGTATTTCATCTCCGCATCGTCGACCGTGCGCTGGGCGTGGCTGCGCCAGGCCTCCTCGGCAGCGGCGTAGTTGGGGAAGATGCCGACGATGTCGATCTCGTCGAGGTTCTGGAACTCGACGCCCTGCGGATCCTTGACCCGCCCGCCCATGACCAGGTGCAGCAGCTGTTTCGCCATCGTGTCGCCTTTCGCGGAATCCGGTTTCACCTGCGCCTTACGGAATCCGCGCCGCGCTGCAAGCGCAGCCTGAGCGACACTGGCGGACATGCAGCCCCGGAGCGGGGCTTTCAGTGGATTCGGCTGCGCAGCGCCTTGTTGAGCCGCTGGCCGGCATCGCGGGTCAGGCTGCGCGCCGTGTCGGTCAGCTCGCCCGCGCGGTCGGCGGCGGCGCGGCCAGTCGTCCGCGCCGTGCTGCCGACGGTATCGCGGAGCTCGCCGAGCTTGTGCGCGCCTTCGCGCCCTGCGGTATTGGCGGCGTCGAGCGCCTGCTGCGCATAGGCGAGCGCGAACTCGGCGCCGAGCGCGGCGACGCTGGCCGCGGCCTTGCCGGCCTTGCTGCCGAGGCGGCGCGTCGGCGAGCGCTTGAACAGGCCGCTGATCAGGATCCCGACCGCCAGCCCGCCGGCGACGGTTGCCACCGGGTGCTCCTTCGCGAAGGCGACGAACTTGTCCTTGGCTTCGATCGCCGCTTCGCCGGCGCGGTCGACGATCGTCGTCCGGCCCATGTCCCGGTGGCGCGCTTCGCCGGCGGCGATCTTGTTCTTGAGCTGGGCGCGCTTGGCGTCGGTCATAGCATGTCTCCGGTCGATCCTGCCTCGCCGTCCGAACGGCCGGCGGGCATGCTGGGTTCCTCGTCCTCGTCCCCGGCTTCGCTGCCGCCGAGGAGGTCTGCCAGCCACCCGAGCAGCGGCTTGCCGGCGAACCACAGGAAGACGGCGGCGGCTGCCGCCGCGACCGCACCCTTGTTGTCTTCGGCAAAACTGACCGCATCGTCGATCATCTCGACTGCGGCCTCGCCGAGCCGGTCCTTGGCCCTGTCGCCGAGACCGCGAGAGTCGAGATCGCGGCGGATCAGCGCGAGGTCGGACTTGAACAGGCGAAGCGCGGCGTCGCGCAGCGCGCGATCTTCGGCCAGGCGCGCCTCGAGCCGGCTCACGGCGCCCGATCCTCGTCGACGCCGATCTCCCGCAGCAGGCCGTTCCAGCGCCCGGCCGCGGCGCGCGCCGCGAGGCCTGCCGAGACCAGCAGCAGGGCGACGACGAGCGCGCTCGCGCCCCACGCGGTCAGCCAGGGGGACAGCGCGATGATCAGCCCGACCGTCAGCCCCACGAGCGCGAGAAAGGCGAGCAGCGCCGCGATGGCACCGAACACCACCGCGCCCTTGGCGCGGTCGGCCACGTAGGCAGCGCGCGTCTTCTGGTAACCAAGTTCGGCTTCGAGATAGGTCTTGCCGTCGTCGATCAGCGCCCGCACGTCCTCGAGCAGCGAGCGGTCGTCGCCCTCGTCGGCGAGGGGGGCTTCTTCAGGCGCTTCCGGCATGTCGGCATCGTCCCGCACGGGCGGGGCGATACCGGCATCGGCCGGAGGTGTCACCGGCGAAAGAGTCGCGCGAGCAGGAATCCGGCGAGGGCGGCGAGGCCGACGGCGGTGGCAGGGCTCTTGCGCACCATCTCGCGCGCATCCTCGCCGAGCTCGCTGACGCTCTTCTGCTCGAGCTTTACGGCGGTTTCCTGCAGCGTCTGCGACGCGGTGCGGGCGTAGTCGCCGTATTGCTTGCCGAGCTTCTCGTCTAGGGTCGGCGCGTTCTCCGCGACCACGCGGCCCAGCGTCGACAGCGCTTCGCTGGCCTTCGCCTTCCCTTCGACAGCCAGCTCGGTTGCCTTGGTCTTGGCCTCCGCCGCCCAGTCGTCGCTGCGCGTGCGCGCCTGCGTCCCGTAGGCGCTGGCTCGCTCGCGGGCTTCGGCGCCGATCAGCGCGGCTCCGGCGCGCGCTTCCTCGAGTGCGGCCTGGAAACGCGACTTGGCTTCTTCGCGACGGCTCGCGGGCGTCGAGTTCTCGGACGGGGTCGCGGGCACGACGGCAGTGTCGCTCTTGCTGGACTTGGCCGCGGTCTTGCGCGGCTTGGCGGTCTTGGCTCCTGTCTCGGCCATGATATCCCTTTCCGTTAGCCCCAATCGCACTTCGGGCCGACCCTCGCTGGTCTCGAACTGAACGCGGCTTGCACCGCGTGGTTCCGCCGCATAGGACGCCCCCGGCACCCTCGATATCGGGGGTGTCTTACCATTTTACAACACCTGTCGGAGGGCGCCAGCTGCATGACCGCGATCATCGAAATCCACGGCCGTGAAATCCTCGACAGCCGCGGTAATCCCACGGTCGAGGTCGATGTACTGCTCGAGGACGGCAGCCTCGGTCGTGCGGCGGTTCCTTCGGGCGCTTCGACCGGCGCGCACGAGGCGGTTGAGCTGCGCGACGGCGACAAGGGGCGCTACCTCGGCAAGGGCGTGACCAGGGCCGTCGCAGCAGTCAACGGCGAGATCGCCGAGGCGCTCGTGGGCTTCGACGCCGAGGACCAGCGCGAGATCGACATGGCGATGATCGCGCTCGATGGCAGCGCCAACAAGGGCCGGCTCGGCGCCAACGCGATCCTCGGCGTCAGCCTTGCGGTCGCGAAGGCCGCGGCTTCGGCTCGCGGGATGCCGCTGTGGGCCTACGTCGGCGGCGTCTCCGCGCATGTCCTGCCGGTGCCGATGATGAACATCATCAACGGCGGCGAGCACGCCGACAACCCGA
>CALCBC010000084.1 GCA_937898525.1 uncultured Sphingomonadales bacterium | reverse complement strand
CACCTCCCCAAACATGGTGGCTTCAGGCCGCGTTCGGCGTTGGCCATTGCCTCGAACTGCATACGATTCGTAATACAACCTGTCCAACAAGTTCAAGCCCGATCAGACAGGTTTGCGCGGGATTCGCGCAAATTGCGACCATTTGCGTATTTTCTGTCACACAAGTCCGCGCTAACGTGTATACAAAAGCGGCACCGCTGACGGTGCGCGGGAGAGGGACGCAGCCGAATGAGTTGGGAGGAGATTCGCCTGGTCGCGGCTGCCCTGGCGGGCATCGCCCTGTCGATCCTGCTGATCGTCAAGGGCCGGCTTCATCCGTTCGTCGGGCTGCTGTGCGGGGCCTTCGCGGTCGGTCCGCTCGCCGGGCTGACGGTGCCCGATACGGCCGACGCCGTCGAGGAGGGGGCCGGGGCGATACTCGGCGGAACCGGGCTCGTGGTCGCCCTGGGGCTCTCGCTCGGGGCAATGCTCCAGATATCCAACGGTGCCGGGGCCCTCGCGCATGCCGCGCTGCGCTTTACCAACGCCCGCACGGGGCCCTGGGTCAGCCTCGCCGTCGCGCTCGTCATCGGCCTGCCGCTGTTCTTCGAGACCGGACTCGTCCTGTTGCTGCCGATCGTGGCGGCCGTTGCGGCCAGCCTCTCTGGAAAGGGGGGGCAGGGGGCGAGCGACCGCGCGAAGCTCATGCTGCTGCTTCCGGCGCTGACCGGTCTTTCGATCGCGCACGCGCTGGTCCCGCCGCATCCGGGGCCGCTGCTGGCTGTCGACGTGCTCGAGGCCAACCTTGCGGTGACCATGTACTACGGGCTCCTGGTGGCGATCCCGACCGGGATCATTGCCGGGCCGCTGCTGGCCCGGTTCATTTCCCGGAATGTCGTGCTCGACCTGCCGGAGTTCGAGCGTCCGGAATCGCTCGCCACCACGCCGAGCAAGAAGGCCGCGCTGACCGTCGTGCTCATGCCCGTGGTGCTGATCTCGCTCGGCCAGGTGATCGCACTCCTGCCCGGTGAGCTCGGCGCGCGCCTCTCCTGGCTCGCCGCCGCATCCGATCCCGTGCTCGCGCTGCTGCTCGCCAACCTCGCTGCGCTCCCGCTGCTGTTCGGCAGGAGCATCCGCGACGGGAAGCTGCAGGATTCGATCTGGACCGAGGCCGTCGTGCCGGCTGGCGCAATCCTGCTCGCGATCGGCGCCGGCGGCGCGCTCAAGCAGGTGCTCGTGTCGGCCGGCCTGTCGGATCTGCTCGCGCGCCTCGCGGCGTACGAGCTGGTCTCGCCGCTGCTGCTGGCCTGGTTCATCGCGGTCTGCATCCGCCTCGCAACCGGCTCCGCCACGGTGGCGACGATCACCACTGCGGGGGTCGTTCCGGGGCTGGTCGCGGCGAGCGGCGTCTCGCCGGAGTGGGTGGTCCTGGCGATCGGCTGTGGCTCGGTCTTCTTCTCGCACGTCAACGACCCGGGGTTCTGGCTCGTTCGGGGCTATCTCGGGATGAGCACGACGGATACCTTCAAGACCTGGTCGGTGCTTGAAACCGCGATCTCGGTCGTGGGACTCGTATTCGTCCTGATCGGCAGCCAACTTCTGTGAGGGCGACGGACATGATCAGCAGCAGCATCCGGGCCGTGCAGCGCGAAGGACGCCTCGCCGACCAAGCCTATTCGCGTATCGTCCAGATCATCAAGAGCGAGAACCTCGATGTCGGGGACCGGCTGCCCTCCGAGTCGCAGCTCGCGCTGACGTTCGGAATGTCGCGGACCGTTGTGCGCGAAGCGCTCATCCGCCTCGCCGCGGACGGCATCACCGAGGCCCGGCGCGGGGCAGGGTCGTTCGTCAAGCGGCGCCCCTCCGAGCGGCTTAGCGAGCACATGGCGCTCGACGACCTGTCGGCGACGCTGGGGAGCTACGAGGTACGCTTCGTGGTGGAGACCGAGGCCGCCCGGCTCGCGGCGATGCGTCGCTCGCCCGAGCAGATGCATGTGATCGAGAGGGCCTGGGAAGACCTGCGCAAGGCGCTCCTGTCGAACGGACCGGCGCACCTCGAGGACCTCGCCCTGCATCGCGCCATCGCCGAGGCGACGGCCAACCCCGCGTTCGTTTCGACCTTCGACCACATGAACGCCGAGGTCGAACGGATCATGCGGGCGGGTGTCGACATCTCCCGTTCGCGGCCGCCCGATGCGATCGGGGCCATGCTGACCGAGCACGAGATGATCGTCGACGCCATCCGGCTGCAGGACGCCGATGGGGCGGCGCTCGCCATGCGCTGGCACCTCATGCTGGGCAGGCGCCGCCTGATGCCGTGACGGGACTTCGACTTTGGTAGCGGGTGTCTCGCGATTCCGTTTCGCGTACGCCAGCGCCGAGGATCGCACCTCCAAGGGTCTGGGAGAAGAGACGATGAAGCGCCGCAGCCGGCTGTTCGCAACGATTCTGCTGGTAACGGGAACCGCGCTTGCGGGGACACCCGCGCTTGCGGGCCCGTCGGTCTACCTGACAGCACCCGACGATCCGAAGGCCATCACGATCCGGGCCGCCGGCGACGGGCAGACCGACGATACGGCCGCCATCCAGGCGGCGCTGGACAGCGCTGCCAGCCGTGGCGCGGGCTCGATCGTCTACCTTCCGTCCGGAAAGTACCGGATCACCCGGACCCTGATCGTCCCTCCGGGCACGCGCGTGTTCGGGGTCGGCCCGACCCGGCCGATCCTCTACCTCGCCGACAACACGCCCGGGTTCCAGGAGGGCGTGAAGAACATGGTGGTCTACTCCGGGCGCGACCCGGGGCCGGCCAACCCGAACTTCCGCATGAACAACCCGGTGCCCGGCATCGTGCCCGAGCGTGACGACGTGGCGGATTCGAACCCGGGCAGCTTCTACTCGGCGATGGCGAACATCGATTTCGAGATCGGCGAGGGCAACCCGGCCGCGACGGCGCTGCGCTTCCACGCCGCGCAACACGCCTATCTCAGGCACATGGACTTCGACATCGGCTCGGGCTTCGCCGGCATTTACTACGTGGGCAACGAGGCGGTCGACCTGCACTTCAAGGGCGGCCGCTATGGCATCGTGACCGAGAAGCCCTCACCGGCATGGCCGTTCACCCTGATGGACTCGACCTTCGAGGGGCAGCGCGATGCGGCGATCCGCGAGCACGAGGCGGGGCTGACGATGCTCAACGTCGAGTTCCGCGACACGCCTGTCGGGGTCGAGATCGACGAGGGTTACGGGGACTGGCTGTTCGGAGAGGACGTGCGCTTCGTCAATGTCTCCAGGGCCGGCGTCGCGATCTCCAACGAGAACAACGCTTTCACGCAAGTCACCTTCCTCAACGCGACGGCCACGGGAACGCCGGTGTTCGCGCGCCTCGAGCAGAGTGGCGAAACGCACGGGGCGGCCGGGACCTACAAGGTGAGCGAGTTCACTTACGGCCTCACGCTCGACGGCCTCGGACATACCGGCCGGTACGAGGCGCGCTTCCGGGCCGAAGCGCTCGACGCAATGCCGGACAGGCGTGACCCGGTGATCGCCAAGCTGCCGCCGGTCAGCGAGTGGACCAGTGTCCGCGCGCTGGGAGCCAAGGGGGATGCCGAGACCGACGACACGGCTGCCTTGCAGGCGGCGATCGACGCCCATCGCGTGGTCTACCTGCCGAGCGGGTTCTACAAGGTGTCCGACACGATCCGGCTGCGTCCGGACACGGTGCTGCTCGGCCTTCATCCTTCGACCACGCAGATCATCCTGGCGGAAGAGGCCGAGGGCTACCAGGGCGTCGGCGCGCCCAAGGCGCTGATCGCGTCCGCCAAGGGGGGCAACGCCGTCTTCTCCGGGATCGGCGTTTCGACGGGCGGGATCAATCCGCGCGCGACGGCGGTGCTGTGGAAGGCCGGCGAGGATTCGCTGGTACAGGACATCAAGATTCTCGGCGGGCACGGGACGTTCCTGCCCGATGGCTCGCGGCTCAATCCCTACGACCCGTACCACGCCGGCGATCCCGATCCGCGCAACCGCTGGGACGGCCAGTATCCGAGCTTCTGGATCACTGACGGTGGCGGCGGAACGTTCACCAACCTGTGGACGGCCAACACGCTGTCGCAGGCGGGCATGTACATCACCGACACCGAGACGCCCGGGCGGGTCATGCAGATCTCGTCCGAGCATCACCGCCGGCTCGAGCTGGGCCTCGACCGAGTCAGGAACTGGTCGCTCTACGCGCCGCAGACCGAACAGGAAGTCGGCGAGAGTCCGGATGCGATCTCGCTGGAGATCAGGAACTCGAGCAACATCCTGGTTGCCAACTATCACGGCTACCGGGTGACCCGGACGTACAAGCCGGCCCGTTCGGCGGTCGTGCTGCAGAACGTGGACGACATCCGCTTCCGCAACGTCCACGTCAACGCGGAGAGCGGCTTCGGTACCTGCGACCGCAACGGTTGCGGCACCTTCCTGCGCGCGAGCAAGTTCCCGTACTCGAACGCGATCTACGACCTCACCAGCGGTCTCGAAGTACGCGAGCGCGAGTTCACCGTGCTCGACGTCAGGGCCGGCACCACGGCACCCGTGCCGCCGGCGACCGCACCCAAGGTCGAAAAGCTCGCGGACGGTTTCTGGTCGATCTCCGGTGCGGCCGTCGCGCCGGACGGCAAGCTCTACTTCGTCGACAACTACTTCCACCGTATCTATGGCTGGAGCCCGGACGAAGGGCTCACGATAGAGCGCGACGCGCCGACCGATCCGGTCAACCTCGCGATCGACGCTTCCGGCAACATCATGGTGCTGTCGTCGATCGGGCCGGAGGGCACGGTCTACGCCTTCAAGCCCGGCACTTCCGCCGAGCACATGACCGTCATCCCGCAGACCGACGTGGCCGAGCGGCCCAATGCCCGTACGGCCATTCCCGCGAACTACTGGGCCAACGGGGAGTTCAAGGACCAGTACGATCCGGCGACGGACCGCTTCACCACGCTGGCGGAAATCTTCGCCCGCGAGGTCTCGGTGGAGAATCCGAAGGAATACGTGTCGCCCGACGGAAGCCTCGTGCTCCCCGCCTATCGCACGTTCGAGCAGGGCCCACCCGACCACCGCGGCTGGCGCTGGTCGCACTCGCGGCAGAGTTACGGATTCACCACGGCGAAACCGGGGGACGAGGTCTTCGTGACCAACGGTTCGGAGATCACGACCTACAAGGGCGTGCTGGGCAAGGGTGGGGCGATCACCCAACTGCAACCTTTCGCGAATCGCGGCGGCGAGAGCGTGGCGCGCGGGCCCGATGGCCGGGTCTACGTCGCCAACGGCCAGATCTGGGTCTACGAGGCCGACGGCCGCGAGGCGGGCCGGATCGACGTTCCCGAGCGGCCGCTCCAGCTGCTGTTCGGCGGGCCCGATGGGCGCACGCTGTTCATCCTCACGCATCACACGCTCTATTCCGCGAGGATCTGACACGACGGAGCGGGCGGGCCCGGCCCAGGGCGGCCCGCCCGTTCGGCTTCCGGGTCGGTGCGAGGGGCTATCGTTGACGCCCGAGGGGTGGCGCGGCGCCGGTCTCCTGAAGCCAGTCCACGATGTCCCGGCAGATGTCCGCCGGTGAGCGCGAGGAGTCCAGGATCAGCGCGCGTTCCCCGGCGCCGGGCCGCTCGAGCGTGTCGAGCTGGCTCTTCAGCAGGCTGGCCGGCATGTAGGGATGGTCGCGCCTGTCGAGACGCCGCTGCAACTCGTCCTCGGGCGCCTCGAGCATCACGAAGGACACCGGCACTCCGGCACAGGCCGCCAGCCGTTGGCGATAGGCAAGTTTGAGCGCCGAGCAGGCGCAGACAGCGAGACCTTCCTGCGCCACGCTCCGGCCCAGCGCCCGGCCGAGCCGGTCGAGCCAGGGCCACCGGTCCTGGTCGTCGAGCGGAATGCCCGCGCGCATCTTGGCCACGCTGGCGGGATTGTGAAGCTCGTCCCCCTCAATGAACGGGCAGCCCAGCTCGCTTGACAGGAGCTTGCCAAGGGTGCTCTTCCCGCTTCCGCTGACGCCCATGACCACGACCCCCTGGCGGGGGAAGCTTGCGGTCGGGCCGTTTCGCCGATCAACCATTGGGGGAAGGCGCCTCCTCATACGCGGCGCCGCGCGCCGGGGTTCAGCCTGCCCTAACGGCTCTACCGGACGTCGATCTATACGACCTTGGTCGGCGTTGTAGCGCCTACTGTATACGGATACTTGCAGGAAACAGGACGAGTCTTCGCTTGGGCCGCGGCCGGTGAACGGCTGCCCGGCCCGAACTGCCTACAGGCTGGAGACTAGGGGCACGAGGGAGAGAAAAGACAATGCAACGAGTTGATCGGAATCCCGGGCGTTCTGCGCGGTCCTTGGGTCGAAGCCCGCTCCTTGCGGGCGCCGCACTGTGCGCCATGGTCTGCGCCATGCCGGCCGCCGCGCAGGACGCCGCGGCCGCCGACGAACAGGCGGAAGGCCAGTCGGCGGCGATCGTGGTGACGGGCTCGCGCATTCGCAGCTCCGGTTTCAACGCGCCCACGCCGACCCAGGTGCTCGACAGCCAGGCCATCGAGCAGAACGCGCAGCCCAACATCTTCACCACCATCGCCGAGCTGCCCTCGCTGCAGGGCTCGACCGGCGTCACCGTCGGCAACAACAGCACCTCGAGCGGCACGCAGGGCCTCAGCTCCTTCTCGCTTCACGGCGTGGGCACGCTGCGGACCCTGACCCTGCTCGACGGCCAGCGCGTCGTTGGCGCCAACGTCAACGGCGTTCCGGACATCAGCCTGTTTCCGCAGCTGCTGGTGCAGCGCGTCGACGTCGTCACCGGCGGCGCCTCGGCGTCGTACGGATCGGACGCCGTCGGCGGCGTGGTCAACTTCGTCACCAACACGCGCTTCGAGGGCTTCAAGGCCAACATCCAGGGCGGCATCTCGACCTACGGTGACAACGAGCAGATCACGGCCCAGGCCGCCTGGGGCACCAAGGCGCTCGACGGCCGCCTGCGCCTGATCCTTTCGGGCGAGTTCTCATACGAAGGCGGCGTCGGCCCGGGCGGCTTCGGCGAGGAAGCGCCGGCTGGCCGCGACTGGTACAAGACCTCGACCCTGGTCGACACCGGCAACGTCGCCGGCGGCACGCCGCGGTATCGCTACTTCGATCACGCGCAGGCGTTCCAGTATACGCTCTATGGCATCATCAGCAGCGGTCCGCTGCAGGGCACCGCGTTCGATGCAGCCGGCAACCCGTTCACGTTCGATTATGGCGGGAACGGTTTTGGGCTCGACGGCGTGCCCAATGGCAGCGGCGGGGTCACCAACTGCTATTCGATCTTCTGCGTCGGCGGCGACCTGTCGGGCAACGTCGGCATCGGCACGACGCTGTTCGCGCCGACCGAGCGCTGGAACGGTTACGGGCGGCTGAGCTACGAGATTGCGCCCGGGCACGAGCTCTACACCACGGTCAACATCGCGCGGGTCGACACCGAGACCCAACCGAACCCGGGCGCGGCGCAGTCGAACCTGACGCTGCAGTGCTCCAATCCGTTCGTGCCGGCCATGATCCAGCAGGCCTGCGCCGACAACGGGATCACCTCGTTCCGCTTCGGCGTCAGCAATGCGATCCTGCCGAACATCCTGGTGAAGCCGTCGCGCAAGCAATATCGCTACGTGGTCGGCGCCCGCGGCGATTTCGAGATCGGGGGCAAGCCCTGGAACTACGACGCCTACTACCAGCACGGGCTGAGCCGCACGCTGATTACCGTCGATAACATGATGCTGATCCCCCGCTATCAGCGGGCGATCCAGGCGATCGAGCTCGACGGCCAGATCGTGTGCGCCGATCCGGTGGCGCGTGAACACGGCTGCGTGCCGATCAACATCATTGGCGGGACGCCCCCGTCGGCGGCCGCGCTGGCCTACCTGCAGCCGGAAAACGGACCGTTCCAGCGCACCCGGCAGACGCAGGATGTCGCCAGCCTGTCGTTCTCCGGCGAAGTCATCGACTTGCCCGCGGGGCCGGTCTCGCTGGCGTTCGGCGGCGAATACCGCCACGAATACTATCGCACGGTCGGCGATCCCTATGGCGCCGGCGTGTCGGCCGAGAGCCCGCTGAGCGATCTCTACCCCGAGGATCCTGCGCTGTCCGCGGGTGGGGGCAACTGGTACGCCGGCAACTACTACAACGGCACCGGCGACTACGACGTCTACGAAGGCTTCGCGGAAGTGAACCTTCCGGTGTTCGACGGTTCCCCCGGGCGGCTCGACGTCAACGCCGGGGCGAGGCTGACGCACTACAGCACGTCCGGCTCGATCTGGGCGTGGAAGGTCGGCGGTACCTGGGACACACCGATCGACGGCCTGCGCCTGCGCGGCGTCACCTCGCGCGACATCCGCGCGCCGAACCTGTCTGAGCTCTATCCGGCGCCGCGGCAGATCAACCTGCCTGCCTACACCAACCCGATCACCGGCGAGCCGGTGCCGGGAGGCGTGCAGCTCAACCTGGTCGGCAACCCCAACCTCCGGCCGGAGACCGGGCGCAACACCTCGTTCGGCGTGGTCTACTCGCGTCCCTCGTGGGCGCCCGGGCTGAGCCTCTCGGTCGACTATTTCCGGATCAAGCTCAGCGATGTGATCGGATCGCTTTCGGCCACGCAGATCCTGCGGTTCTGTGCCGACGGGACGCTCGACACCTGCGATGCGTTCGATCTCAATCGCGAGCCCGCGGCGCGCAATTACATCAACCAGCAGCCCTACAACTTCGCCTCGCAGATCATCGACGGCTTCGACATCGAGGCGAGCTATCAGGCGCCGGCGCCGCTCGGCCTGCCTGGGGACATCATTCTGCGCGGCCTCGCGACTCACACGATCAAGAGCCGCACCGAATCCGGGTTCCCGGGCGAAGTGCCGACCGACTCGGCCGGCGTGAACCTGGGCTCGATCCCGAACTGGAAGGTCCTCGCTTCGCAGACCTGGAAGAACGACCGCATCCGCCTGACCGTGCAGGAGCGGTGGTTCTCGGACGGCGTCTACAGCAACCAGTACATCGTCTGCGAGACGAACTGCCCGCCGTGGACCGCCGACGCGCCGACGATCGACCGCAACCACATGGATGGAGCGTTCTACCTCGATGTGTCGGGATCCTACGACATCACCGACAGCATCCAGGCGTACTTCAAGGTCGACAACCTGCTGAACCGCGATCCGGAACCGGCGCCGCGCACGGACACGGGCATCGACATCAACCCCGCGCTCTACGACGTGGTCGGCCGGATGTACCGCATGGGCGTCAGGTTCAACTTCTGATTGCTCGGTCCCGCGGCAGCTCTTGCCGCGGGACACGCATCTCCTCGGCGGGAACCTCCTCCCTTGTTCCCGCGGTCAGCCGCCCGGCCCAGTGCCGGGCGGCGTTTTTTTCTGATCCCGGCAAATCGTGGAACCGCGGTCGAAGTGTCCTCAACACCCTCGGGGGTAGGGCCGCCACGGCGCCTGGAGGCCGGACGTCGGCAGCGCAGGCGTCGGTCGTCGCTGTTCGTCCTCGGGCCGCGGACGGCAGGCCCGAGCTGTCGTGCGGGCCCGCGCGCGAGGTCAGTCGCGCCGGGGCGCGCGGGCAGGGGCGGCCTGCACCGGCACGCCTGGGGCCGGCGATGCCCCCTCGTAGTCGACGAGCTCGTTCACCGGTCGGTGCCCGGCCCAGGCGATCGCGCGCAGCAGCATGTTCTCGATCTGGTAGTTCTTGAGATTCTCGTAGTTGTGGCCCTGCATCCACGCGAAAGCGCGAGCCGGCCTGTCGCTGCCGCTGGCCCTCTCGTAGGTCCAGATCTGCGGCACGGTCTGGCCGGCAAACCCGGCCTGGCGTGCTACGGGCGTGTCGGCGATGACGGCGTTGGCGAGAACCTCGACCCGGCCTTCGCCGGACCAGGTGAGCTTGTAGAAGGCCTCGTCGTACAGCACGATCCCGGTCATGCCCTGCATGATCGGGTGCAGCGGGGCGACGATGTCGTAGGCGACCGGCGCGTCGAGCGTGAAATTGATCTCGCCGTGCTTCTTGGCGGCTCCGAGATAGCGCGCGAACTCCGCGGGGTCCGGCCCGCACAGCGCGTCGTGGATCGAGACGATGCCCCCGCCTCGTTTCACGAACGCGTCGAGTGCGGCCTTCTCCTCGGGCGTCATGTAGCCGGCATCGCCCTTGTAGATCACGAGAACGTCGACGTTCTCCAGCTCCGCCGCGCTCGGCGCGTGGAGCGAGCCGTCGACGACCGCGCCGTGGTCGGTCAGGATCTTGGACCAGTCGGCAAGGAACTGCGGGTAATCGTGCTGGCCGTGGAAGTGCGTCTTCAGGCCGGCGCGCAGGTAGACCCGCATGCCGTCGACGTTCTGCCCGGGGATGCTGGGCGGGCGCAGCAGGGCCGCGGCGATCTCGGCGTCGGAGCGGGCATCCTGCGGGATCGCGGGCGTGGCCAGCAGGGCGAGCGCCACGGGCAGCGTTCGCGCGAAAGTGCGGAGTCGGGCCATCGTAGTCTCCTTGGCGATGTCAGCGCGCGGTCCAGCCGCCGTCTATGAGGAAGTCCGTGCCGGTCACGAATCCCGCCTGCTCCGAGCACAGGTAAGTCACCAGCGCCCCGACCTCTTCCGGCTTGCCCCAGCGCCCGACCGGCAGGCTGGCGAGAAAGGCCGCGTTCGCTTGCGGGTCGTTCATCACCGGGGCGTTCATCGGGGTCGCGAACGGGCCGGGGCTGATGCCGTTGACGGTAATGCCATCTCCGGCCAGCTCGAGTGCCAGGGCCCGGGTGAACCCGAGCAGCGCGCACTTGGCTGACGAGTAGGCGGTTCGCTGCGGCAATGAGACGTGAGCGAGGATCGAGGTCAGGTTGACGATCCGGCCGAAGCCCTGCGCCTGCATCCCCGGGACGAACGCGCGGCAGGCGAGGAAGGTCGAAATCAAGCTCGAGTCGACGACGCTGCGAAACTCCTCGAGCGTGAAGTCGACCATGCTCTTGCGCAAGTTGGTCCCGGCACTGTTGACCAGGATCTGCGCCGCCCCGAACCGCTCGGTCACGTCGAACTCGAGCTGCGCGACCTGCGCCTCGTCGGTCATCTCGGCAGCGAAAATCTCGGCCGTGACCCCGCTCTCGCCGAGCGAGCGTTTCAGCCCTTCGAGCTTTTCCGTGTTGCGGCCGACCAGCGCGAGCGAGGCGCCGGCCTCGCCGAGCGCGCGGGCCATGGCCTCGCCAAGGCCGCCGCTGGCACCAACCAGCACCGCTACCTTGCCACCGAGATCGATTTTCAAGTCAGATACTCCTTCAGGAGGTTCAACCGGCGGCGGCGGAAGCCGCGCCTTCGCCGGGCTTGGGCCGTTCGCCCGGCTGCTCGACGTCGAGGAACAGCCACACGATGGCTCCGAGCGCGGCGATCGCCGCCATGAGGTAGATCACCGGGGTCCAGTCGTTGCCCGAGCGCTCGAGGATGATCCCCGTCACTACCGGGGCGATGAAACCCGAAAAGTTGCCGAACATGTTCATCGTCGCGGCGACGGTCGCGGTATATCGCCTGCCGATATCGGCACAGCTGTTCCACGAGACCGGGACGGTCAGGTCGCCGGTGAAGCTGATCGCCGCCATGACGACGGTCGCCGCGAGGGCACCGCCCGCATGGGGCAGGACCAGCAGCATGACGACAACTGCCGAAAAGGCGCCGATGGCGATCGCGCGGCGCGGCACGGCGACCGGGATCCAGCCGCTGACGAGGGTGCCCAGCCCCCCGGCGAGCAGGGGCAGCGTGGCGAGGGCGGCCGTCTCGAATGGGCTCTGCCCGAAGCCTTCGTGCAGGAAGGTCGGCATCCAGGTGATGAAGAAGTACCAGACGTAGGACCAGCAGAAGTACTGCACGACCAGCAGCAGGACGCGCGGCTGCAACAGGATATTGAGCCAGCCGGACCCGGGCTCGTCGTGGACCTCCGAAGCCGACTGGGCGAGCAGCGCGCGTTCGGCCTCGTTCGCACGCGGATGGTCGTTGGGGTGCTCGTAGAAGCGCAGCCGGAACAGCACCACCCAGACGACGCCAAGCATCGCGAAGGCGACGAAGCTCCAGCGCCAGCCGAACAGTTCGATGCCGAACAGCGCGAGGGGAGGGGTCACGGCGCCGCCCCAGCGGGTTGCAGCCCACATCAGTGCCTGGCCGCGCATTCTTTCGGCGCGCGGCATCCACTGGCTCAGCATCCGGGTGAGGTTGGGAAAGCAGCCGGCTTCACCGGCCCCGAACAGGAAGCGGATGATCCATAGCGACACGTAGTTCCAGGCCGCGCCCGTCAGGGCCGTGAAGAGCGACCAGAACAGCACGATCTGGGTCAGGACGCGGCGAACGCCCCTCTTGTCGCCGAACAGGCCCATCGGGATCTCGAACGCCGCGTAGGCGAGACCGAAGGCGCCGAGCACGGCGCCGAGTTCGCTCTTGCTGAGGCCGAGGTCCTCCGAAATCGGGACCGCAGCTTGCGAGATCGCGACACGCTGGATGTAGGCAAGGACGGCCAGCGAGAGGGCGAAGCCGACCACGCCATAGCGAACGGTCGTGGGTTTCATGATGCCGGCGATCCTGCCGGCTGCCGCATCAAGTTCGCTGCCATTCCCCACCCCATCCTCTACGGGCATTTTCCCGCTTCCGTGTATACAGATAGTTTTGACCGAGTTGTCAACGACGAATGGCCCTTTTCCTCAGGGGCCCCGGGGCTTTGCACTTGCGCGCGGCTCGAGAGGCGGTATTGATCTAACGAATCTGTATGCAGTTTTGGGGGAATGGTGGGGAGCACGATCGACAGCAGGCCATGGCTTGGAACCGGTGCGGTGGCGCTGGTCACGGGATCGGGCCGCGGACTCGGGCGTCGCATCGCGGAACGGCTGGCCGAACTCGGCAGCGCGGTTGCCCTGCACGACATCGATGAGGCCGCCCCGGCCCAGTACGGCGAGGCGGAAAGCCTCTCCGCCGTGGCCGCGGCCATGGCCGAGAAGGGATGCGCGACCGTGGCGGTCACGGGAGACATCACCGACGAGGCGGCCGTGAAGCGCCTGGTCGAGCGCGCCGAGAAGGCGCTGGGGCCGATCTCGATCCTGGTCAACTGTGCAGGAGGCGACATCGCGGCCGCAGGAGGCAAGCCGAATCCCAACGGCGCGCTCGACATCAGCCTCGAAGATGCCGAGGCCGTAATGGCGCGCAACTTCATGGGGACCTTGCTCATGTGCCGGGCCGTGGTGCCGGGCATGGCATCGCGTCAGCATGGCGCGGTCATCAACTTCGGGTCGCTCAACGGCCAGATGGGCGTGCCGTCCGAGGTCATCTATGCCTGCGCGAAGGCGGCCGTCGTCCACTATACCCGCTGCCTTGCCGCCGAGACACGGGCCTCGGGCGTGCGGGTCAATGCGATAAGCCCGGGCCCTGCCATGACCGCGCGTTTCCTCGCGACGAGGCCGACCGATCCGCGAATGGCCGCGGGCGGGCCGTCGCTCGATCGGTACGCGTCTCCCGACGAGATAGCCGACGCGGTCGCCTTCCTCGCCAGTTCGCAGAGCCGCTTCGTCAGCGGCCAGGTGCTGCGCGTCGACGGCGGCCTCACGTTGTTCCCCGGCTGAAGGATGTCACGATGAATAGATTGGTCGGAAAGACTTGCCTGGTCACAGGCGCCGGGCAGGGCATCGGGCTTGCGATCGCCAGGGCCTTCCTGCGCGAGGGAGCCCGGGTGATCGCCGCCGATCTCCAGGAGAAGCGGCTCGCCGGGGAATTCGGCAATGACGAGCGGGTTCACGCGGTTGCGATCGACGTGACCGATGCCGAGGCAGTCATGGCGCTCGGGCGAGCCCATCCGGAAGTCGGCGTGCTGGTCAATTGCGCCGGATGGGTCGCCAACGGGACGATCCTCGATGGCGAGCCGGGCGACCTTGCCCGCAGCATGGCCGTCAACGTGTTCTCGATGGAGAACACGATACGGGCGTTCCTCCCGGCGATGCGCGAACGGGGTGCCGGAAGCATCATCAACATCGCCTCGGTCGTGTCCTCGGTGATGGCCGCGCCGAACCGGTTCGCCTACGGAACCTCGAAGGCCGCCGTCATCGGCCTCACGCTCTCGGTGGCGCGCGATTTCATCGCCGACGGCATTCGCTGCAATGCCATCAGCCCGGGCACCGTCGACAGCCCGTCGCTGGCAGAGCGGCTGCGTGCGACGGGCGACGAAGCCGCGGCCCGGGCCGCGTTCGTGGCGCGCCAGCCGATGGGGCGGCTGGGCAGACCCGACGAGATCGCCGAGGTCGCCGTGTTGCTCGCTTCCGACGAAGCGCCGTTCATGACCGGCGCCAACCTCGTGATCGACGGCGGAATGAGCCTCTAGTACGCAATGCCGGGGCAGCCGCTTCCGGGGCCGCCCCGGCTTCGGCTCATTCTCCGTAGCGGCGGACGACCTGCTTCTGCCTGCCGAGGCCCTCGATGCCGAGCTCGATCACGTCGCCCGGTTTGAGATAGACCGGCGGCTTCTTGCCCATGCCGACACCCGGCGGCGTGCCGGTGCTGATGATGTCGCCGGGCTGCAGGCTCATGAACTGGCTGACGTAGTGCACCAGGTAAGGCACGCCGAAGATCATCGTCGCCGTGCTGCCGGTCTGCATGCGCTCGCCGTTCACGTCGAGCCACATTGCTGCGTTGCCGTAGTCGGCGAACTCGTCGGGGGTGACGAGCCACGGGCCGAAGGGGCCGAAGGTGTCGCAGCCCTTGCCCTTGTCCCAGGTTCCGCCCCGCTCGAGCTGGTACTCGCGCTCGGAGAGATCGTTGACGACGCAGAATCCGGCCACGTGCCGCATCGCCTCGGCTTCGCTCACGTAGCGGGCCTCCTTGCCGATCACGACGCCTAGTTCGACTTCCCAGTCGGACTTCTGCGAGGTCGGGGGGAGCAGCACGTCGTCGTTCGGGCCGATGATCGCCGAGGTCGCCTTGGTAAAGATGATCGGTTCGCTTGGCACGGCGGCGCCAGCCTCCGCGGCGTGGTCGGAATAGTTGAGGCCGATGCACAGGAACTTGCCGACGCGCGCGACGGGCTCGGCGAGGCGGACCGAAGCGTCGACCCGCGGCAGCGAGCCCGGATCGAGGGCGGCGAGCCGGCCCATCAGGGCCTCATCAGCCAGCACGGTGCCGTCGATGTCTGGGACATGACCGGAAAGATCGCGAATGTTGCCCTCGGTATCGAGCAGGCCGGGCCTTTCCTGGCCGCGGGGGCCGTATCGAAGCAGTTTCATGGGATCCTTTCACGCAGGTGGGAGGGACCGGGCCGCGAGACTGCGGAGCCCGGGTAAACCGATTTCTGTTCTGTGCGCGACGTCAGGCGCCGACGGCGAGGCTCGAGTAGCGCTCCGGGTCGGTGTAGCCCATGCGCAGGTGCTCGAGGATCGCGAGCATCGGGTCGCCGGGTGCGCCCGCCACGTAGTTCAGCAGCGCGCGATGGTGGTTGAGCCGCCAGCGTCGGATCTCGTTGCTGACGTGCTCGAGTGCCTTGTGAGCGAACAGCGGCGTGGTCAGCGATTGAAGCGTCCGCTCGAGGTAAGGATTGCCGGCAGCTTCCCAGATGATCGCGTGGAACCGCCGATCGAGCGCCGCGGCGTCGATCAGCTCGCCTTCCCAGTTTTCCATCTGGTCGACGACTTTCGACAGCTCGGCCAGGACTTCCGGCGTCATTCGCGCGCGGGCCAGCCGCATTGCCTCGGCCTCGAGTACCATGCGCAGCGAATTGATCTGCTGCACTTCCTCGTCCGACAGCTTGGTCACGAACATGCCGCGCCGCTCGTGGTTGGTGACGAGCCCCTGTTCCTGAAGCTGCGACAACGCCTCGCGGATCGGGATCCGGCTGATGTTGAGCTCGCGGGCGAGGCGGCTCTCGTTCAGCCGCTCGCCGGGCTTGTAGCGTCCGGCGACAATGCGCGCCCGCAGCTCCCTGAGCACGTGATTGCGCAAGGTGGACGGCACGGTGATCGGCTCGCGAGCCTCTCCGGTCATTTCCTTGACTGTCATCCGCGCCTCTCGATCCATCCCGGTCGAAATCCAGCCGGGCAGGCCGGGTATCATCGCCCGTTGTCGCTGCTCCGGATCGCTGCTGCTCCCCTGGCGGGACTGTATACAATGTTGCGCAGGCTGGCAATTGGCGACGTCCCTCGGTCAGTGCCCGCAGTCACAGGCGGCGCCAGAGCCCGCAAGGCCCCACCCCCGTTGGCGGGACGTCTTGCCGATCCCCGGGTTGAGCTGGTTGCGCGGATCGAGCGAACGGTAGAACTCGGCGAGCGGCGGCTTGGCGGGGTAGAGGTGGCCCACGTTGTGCTCTGCCGGGTACTCTGCGCCTCGACGGTCTGCCATTTCGAGCACGCGGCGCTTGAAGTCCGTCGCATCCGCCCCGCGGCGCAGGATGTAGTCCTGGTGGAAGACGTGGCAGAAGAAGTGCCCGTAATAGAGGACGTGCACCGTCGTCTCGGCCAGGTCGGCCGGCAGGCGCTCGACCCAGTCCGCGCAATTGCGCGGAAGCGCGATATCGAGCGCGACGATGTCCTCGACCTCGTGAGCGTGCACGGCGCGATAGCGCACCGCAGCTCCCGCCACGGCGAAGCGCAGCAGCAGGGCGCGCGATGCTTCCTGCGGCGTGCATTCGAACACGTCGCCCTGCGGACTTGGAAACCTCTCGGCCAGCAGGCGGCGCGTTTCCGTGGCCGCTCCACCGGTCACCTTGAGGATCAGGTGGTGCCCGAAGCGCCTGCGCCATGCGTGAAGCCGTGCGGGAATGCGGTCGGCCGTGAGGCGGCCGAGCCGCTGCAGCAGACGGTCGGCAAAGCCCGAGCCGAGCAGGGGCCAGCGCTCGGCAAGGTCGTCGAGCCGGGCCTTGCAGCCGAACAGCCAGGGCAACCGGTCGGTGCCGAGCCGCTCGATCGCCCACATCGTGTCGCGGCCGTATCGGGCTGCCACGTCGAAGGCCTGCGCGTGAATGTACTCGCCGAGCACCGGCAGTTCGGAACAGTCGCGCAGGATCGTGCGGCGCAGCTCGGCGAGTTCGGCGGGATCGTTCGTGCCGATGTAGAACGTCGCCGTTCCGGTGCTCGCAGGGAAGGTGTCGAGGCGGACGGCGAAGACCAGGACCTTTCCGGCGCTGCCCGATGCGCCGTGCAGGAAGTTCGGATCGGCGTTGAACCGCGCCGGCGTGTCGGCATCGACGTCGCGGACTCGCGCTTCGTAGGCCGCGGCTGCCGAAGCCTGGGCCTCTCCGCAGGGCCTGACGTCGGACGCCGCGAACCTCCCGGCCTCGAGCGTTTCCAGCATCTGCTCGGGATCGCTGCCGAGGTCGATACCGAGCCGGTTGACGAGCTCGAGCCGCCCGTCTGGCGTGACGCGCGCGAACAGCGACAGCTCGGTATAGGCCGGGCCGCGCTGGACCAGTGCACCGCCGGAGTTGTTGCACACCCCGCCGATCACCGATGCGCCGAGGCAACTGGAACCGATCACCGAATGCGGCTCGCGGCCGAGGGGCCGCAGCGCCCGCTCGAGGCGGTCGAGCGTGGTTCCCGGCAAGCAGACCACCTGGCGACTGCCTTCGATAAGGTGCAGCCCGCCGATCCGCGTGGTGCTGATCACGACCACCCCACCCGGGTAATCGTCGCCGTCGGGGGTCGATCCGCCCGTCAGGCCGGTGTTCGCAGCCTGCAGGATGATGCTGACGTCGGCGGCAACGCAGGCCTGGGCGACGCGCCACAGCTCGACAAGCGATCCCGGGCGGACCACCGCGAGGACGGGGCCCGAGCCGGTCCGATACCCGCGCCGGTGGCGCAAGGTGCGCGATGGATCGGTCAGCACGTGCCGGCGGCCGACCGCCGTGCGCAGCCGGTCGAGCAGGTCCGGTCCGGGTGCGGCGTTCATTGGCGGGCGGGGTACGCTTCCCGGTGCCCGGTCCGCGGGTTGACCAGGGCGATCGTCCCGTCGCGCGACACATAGGCGTGAAGCGCGTGGCCGTCGGTTCCGCCGGTCGGATTGGCGATCCGCTCCACGGGCTCGTTCCTGTCGGGACTGCGTTCGGCCGAGTGCATCTGCCACAGCGCCGCGAACCGGGGCGAGGCACGCACCGTGTCGAACACGCTCGCGTCCGCGCCCTTGCGCGGGCCGTTCTGCAACAGCACGATTCTCGGAGCGACGTTTTCGACGAACACCGGGCTGTTGCTGAGCTCGCTGCCGTGGTTGTTGGCAACCAGCAGGTCGACGGTGCCGATGCGGTTGCGCGGGCAGACCGCTGCGTTCTCGACGTCCCAGGTCGTGTCGGCCATCGCGAGAATCCGGGCCTCGCCGAAGCGCAGCAGGAAACCGAGGGACCGGGCATTCTCCTCGCCGCCGTCCTCGGCCTTCAAAGTCGCCTGGTCGCAGCGCACGCCGGCAGGTGCCGACGGAGCTTCGGTGAGGTGCCGATCACTGTTGATCGCGACCAGCTCCAGTCCGTCGACCGTCAGCGTTTCGCCTGCCTGCATCACGCGGTGCTCGATCCCGGCGATCGCCTGCTCGTAGGCCGGGTAGAGCGTTGCCGGCGCGAAGCGCGCGAAGGCCGGATTGGCGTCCGGCGGGGGCGTCTCGCGGTTGGGCCCGTGGTCGATCACCGTGCCGACGGGTATCCGGGAGAGCAGTCCGGCGACCCCGCCGACGTGGTCGACATGGTAGTGCGTGACCACGAGATAGTCGATGCGGTGAAGCCCTGCGGCGCGCGCGGCCGCGGCGATCCGCTCGGCGCTGTCGAACGGCGGCGGGGCGGGCTGACCTTCCTGCGGGCGAGGGCCGCCCATGCCCGGTGGCCAGCCCGCGTCGATCAGCACCGAATGGCCTTCGGGGGTGACGTAGAGCGTCGCCGCGCCGCCTTCCACGTCGACCATGATCACGCGCAGGGGCTCGTCGGCGGGCGCGGCCGCCAGCGGGGCGGCGAGTGCGGCCAGGAGGATCAGGGCGGCAAGGCGCAGGCGGTGGATCATTGCGGGAAAGGAGTCCTATCGGTCGAGAACGCGAACTCGGTCGTCGAGCGGAACGTCTCGCCCGGGCGCAGCGTCGTCGAAGGGAAGTGAGGCTTGTTCGGGCTGTCCGGGAAGTGCTGGGTCTCGATCGCCAGCGCATCGCTCTGCCGGATGGTCATGCCGTCGCCCGCGTCGATCGTGCCGCCGATCCCGTTGGTCGAGTAGAGCTGCACCCCGGGCTCGGTCGTGCGAACCTCGAGCTGGCGTCCGCTTTCGGGATCCCACAGCCGCACCGCCGGACGCAGGCTGTGCCCGTCGTGGCCGTCGATCACGAAATTGTGGTCGAGCCCGCGCGCAAGCAGGACCTGGGGATCGGTCGAGTAGATCGTCTCGAGCAGCCGCCGCGGCTGGCGGAAATCGAACGGGCTGCCCTCGACGGGGCGCAGCTCGCCGGTCGGCACCTGGTGCTCGTCGGTCGGGGTCCAGCGGCTGGCGAAGACCTGCAGGACGTGATCATAGACCGGCCCGCCGCGGTGCGTGCCGAGGTTGAAATAGGCGTGATTGGTCAGGTTCACGACCGTCGGCTTCGTGGTCGTGGCGGTGTAGTCGAGGCGCAAGGTATCGTCGTTGCCGAGGCTGTAGGTCACGTCGAGCGTCAGCTCACCGGGAAAGCCGTTGTCCCCGTCCGGGCTGACGAGGCGGAAGGTCGCCCCGGCGCGCTCGCCGGCCGGCTCGAGCCGGGTCTCGAACAGCTTGGCGGCGAAGCTCGGGAAGCCGCCGTGAAGGGTGACCTTGGTGTTCGGGTTGCCGGGCAGCGGGTAGAACGTGCCGTCGAGGGTGAAGCCGCCGTTGCCGATGCGATTGGCGTAGCGCCCGGTGATGGCGTTGAAGCCGATCAGCTTCTCCCACGCCTCGAAGCCGGTGACGCCGAGCACGACATTGCCGAAGTTCCCGTCGCGGTCGGGGACGAGGATTTCGGTGATCGTCCCGCCGCGCGACGAGATCCTGACCACCATGCCGTTGTCGTTCCGCAGCGTGACGAGCTTGACCGTGCCGTCCTCGGCCTGGCCGAAGTCGGCGATCTCCGCCGTGGGTTCGGCCGCCGCGGGCAAGGGCGCGGCGGCCATCGCGGCGATGAGGAACAGACCGGCGATCCGGGTCATGACGGTCTCCTGAACGGTTCCTGCGTCCACTCAATCGGCTCGAGCCTGAACACCGCGCCCGGCGTCTCCGCGGACAGCTCCAGGCCCGTGCCCGGGCCGGTGGGCCGCTGGATGATCACGTAAAGCAGGCCGTCGGGCCCGGTCGCGACGTCGCGCACCCGGCCGAGCCGCGAGAACAGCACTTCCTGCGCGACCACCCGGTCGCCCTCGACCTCGAGCCGGCGCAGCTCCTCGCCGCGCAGCGAGGCAACGAACAGCGAGCCTTTCCAGCCGGCGTAGCGGTCGCCGTCGTAGAAGGCGATCCCGCTCGGAGCGATCGTCGGGAAATACCAGGCGGCGGGCTCGACGAGCCCTTCGGAGCTCACCAGCTCGATGCCCGGCTGAATACCTTTCGACACCGTGCCCCAGCCGTAATCGAGGCCCTTTCGGATCACGTTAATTTCATCGCCGCCGAAGGGACCGTGCTCGGATTCCCACAGCAGGCCGGTTGCCGGGTCGAACGCGAGGCCTTGCGGGTTGCGGTGGCCGAGGCTCCAGATCGTCGGGACCGCACCCCGCTCGTTCACGAAGGGGTTGTCGCGGGGAGCCGTGCCGTCCGGGTTCACGCGATGGATCTTGCCGAGCGGGCTGTCGTGCCGGCGGGCGTTCGTCATGTCGCCGCGGTCGCCGAGCGAGAAGTACAGCATGCCGTCGGGTCCGAAGGTCATGCGCGTGCCGTAATGCGCGCCGCTCGGCGAATAGGCGGACCACGGAAGGCGGAAGATGTCCTGCTGGGCGGTCCATGCGCCGGAGGCGTCGAGCTTGCCGCGGACGATAACGGTCATGCTCGGCTTGCGCTGGACGAGGTGACCCGGCGTGCCGGGCGGAGATGGCGGAGGTTCGGGGTCGGCCGGGTTGTTGTCCGAGTAGGACAGGTAGATCCAGCCGTCGCGCGCATAGCCGGGACTGACGGCGACGTCGAACAGGCCTGCGTCCTGACCGAGATGCACGGCCGGCGTGCCGGCGACCGGCGAGAGCAGCGTACCGTCGCGGTCGACCACGCGCAGCCGGCCGCTTCGTTCGGTCACCAGCATGCGCCCGTCGGGAAGGAAATCGAGTGCCCACGGCGTGTCGAGCCCGTCGGCGACCTTGACCAGCCGGAAGTCCTGCTCGTCGCTGTGGAATCGCTGCCCGTCGGGGTTGGGCGCGGGTGCCGCGGCCGGCTGGGGCATCGCAGCGGGGGCCTGCGCGGCTGCGGCGCGGCCCTCGAGGTAAGCGACGATCGCGGCAATCGTCGCCTCGTCGTAAGTCCCGGCGAAGCCGGGCATCTCGGTTCCGGGCACACCGTCGGCGATGCGTTGGCGCACGCCGCCGGCGCCGAGGCGGGCGAACAGGTCGGCGGTGACGAGGCTCGGCGCGCGGCCGCCGGTTCCCGCGGTGCCGTGGCAGGCGGCGCATACCGTGTCGACGACCTCGCGGGCCTGCGATGGCGCGGCGGGTTCCTGCGCGACGAGCGGGTAGGCGGCGGTCAGCGCGAGCGCGGCAAGGCTCGGCAGGGCGGCTGCGCGGCGCATCCTGTCTCTTTCCCGGTCCTCTTCCTCGACCGGCCGTTGCTAGCACCGATGCCGCGGTTCGGCACTACGACCTAGGTCGCAGATGCCGCCTCCGCGAAGGTCCTGCGCTGGTCTTCGAGCCGCTTGAGGAACTTGAGGGCATAGATCATCGCGCGTTCGCGCACCTGGCGGGTTGGGCCGGTCACTTGCGGAAGACCGAGGGCCGGCAGGCTGTCGAGTGCGCGGTCATCCCCCTCTTCGGGGTGCATCGCGATCCAGTAGAGGATGCGCGGCAGGTCGGGGGCGGGAATGTCCTGCCGCAAGCGGTCGAACACCAGCCAGGGGAGGTGCCGCTCGAGCGGGTCCATCTGCAGCAGGTCGGGAACGGCGGCGACATAAAGCAGGTTGCGCGCGCGCTGAACCGGATCGGGCTCTGCCGCCGGTGGCCACGCGCGCAGGCCGCTGCGTACCGCTGCCAGCTGCGTTTCGGTCGCCGCGTCCCTCGGTGTTCCTCGCACGGCCATCGGCGCCACGAGCCCCGCGTCGTCGGGGAGCCGATCGAACGCTATGGCCTGCAGGTGCTCCTCGCCGACGTGGCGCCAGCTCGAGGGCAGGGTGGGCGTGACATCGGCATGCGCCGGGTTCCCGGAAGGGGCGGGTGGGCTCTGCTCGGGCGCCGATGTCTTGCCGGACGAGCGACCCGGCGCGGCCGGCGAGGGCGACAGGTAGGCCGCTGGGGGAAGCGCGACCTCGGGCTCCGGCACGGAGGTGGAGCTCGGAGTGGCCGAGAGCGCGAGGACGGCGGCGCCCAGCCAGGCGGCAGCAGCTCCCAGGATGGGCCCGGCTCTCGCAGGCCGCCGCGCGCTGTCCCAGCGCAGCAGGCCGATGGCCACGAGGAGGCCGGCGAGGCCGTGGAGCGCGAGCAGCGCCAGCTCGCCGAACGCAGCGGCGAGGCCCTGGCCGGACGCGAGCTGGATTGCCGACACGGCCGGCTGGCCGGGAAGGAGGCGGGCCAGCGTCTGTGCCCACTCGGGAAGGTTTTCGGGCGGAACGGCGATTCCGCCGATCATCAGCATCGGCAGGAACACGCACTGGCCCAGCGCCTGGACCGCGGGCACCGAGTTCGCGATCATTGCGATGGTCAGCCCGAGGCCGATCAGCGCGAGGCTGACGACCAGGAAAGCGGCCAGCAGGGCTAGTGGGAAACCGGGCAGCGGCATGCCGAGGAACAGCGCGGCCACGAGGATCTGCAGGCCGGCGGCGATCAGCAGGTGAACCAGCCGGCTGGCGACCTGCCCGGACAGGAACAGCGCCGGGCTGCGCCCGGTGGCGCGGTAGCGCCGCCATACGCCGCGGTCCCGCTCGGCGACGAGCGTCGTGGGCAGGCCGAAGCACGCGCCGCCGAGCGCCGTGACGGTGAGCAGCGGCCCCAGGCGGGCCGTCAGCGGCTCGGGATCGTGGCGGTAGATGACCGCGAAGGCCAGCACGAAGACCAGCGGAAAGAGATAGCCGTAGACGAGCGCCATCCGGTTGCGGAAGTTCAGCCTGAGCGTGAGCCAGGCGTAGTGCAGCACGGCGGTCACTCGGCCGTCCTTGCTAGCCGTTCGAGGATGACGTCCTCGAGCCGTGCCTGGCCGACGCGCAGCGCGAGCAGGGTGCCGCCCCGGCTCTGGATTGCAGCGGCGATGCGCTGAACCGTTCCGGTCGGATCCTCGGTGCGGCAGCGGAACCGCCGGCCGTCGATCTCCATCCCGCCAAGGCCTTCGTCGCCAGGCTCGAGCACGATCGAGGCTTCGCCCTCGATGAAGGTCAGTGCCGAACCGGCCCCGAGAAGCTCTGCCGGAGTGCCCGTCGCGACGATGCGGCCGCGCGCCAGCAAGGCCAGGCGATCGCAGACCCGTTCGGCCTCACCGAGGTCGTGGGTAGTCATGAGCACCGCCCGCCCTTCCGCCGCGAGCGCGCGAACCGCGCTCGCCAGGTCAGCGCGGGCCAGCGGATCCAGCCCGGCCGTGGGCTCGTCGAGCAGGACGAGCCGGGGATCGTGGAGCAGTGCAAGCGCGAGGTTGAGCCGCTGCTTCTGGCCGCCTGAAAGCGTAGCGTAGCGGGCGTCGCGCTTGTCCGCGAGCCCGGCCGTCGCCAGCTCCCGGTGGAGGTCCGGCTCCACAGAATAAAGGCCGGCGAACAGGCGCACGGCCTCCATGGGAGTGATCGCGTCGGGTAGGCTCGGCCCCTGCATGGCAATGCCGATTCCCCGGAGAGCGGCGCGATCGATCGGTGCGCCCTCCAGGCGTAGTTCCCCTTCGTCGGGCTCGACGAGGCCGACGATGCATTCGACGGTGGTCGTCTTGCCCGCCCCGTTGGGGCCGAGCAGGCCGAACACCTCGCCAGCGGCGACCGTCAGGTCGACACCGTCGAGGGCGAGGGTGCGGCCGTAGCGTTTCCGCAGGCCGCTGACGGTCAGCACCGGTGCTTCGTGCGGTGGCCTTATGGCTCGAGTTCCTCGTCGGTCCAGGGAACCTTGCGATGAGCATAGGCGGCTCGCCATTCGCGCGCCATGTCCGGCTGCACCGGCGGGGCGCTGTTTCCCCAGCTCGCCCGGATGAACGTCATCACCGCCGCCAGTTCGTCATCGGACAGCGAGGAGCCTGCCGGCGGCATCAGGCCGATCTGGCCTTCCTTGCCCGAGAGCAGGATGCGCGCGAGAATTTCCGGCCGGCCGGTCACGAAACGCGAGCCCGCGAGGTCCCTGGCGATGGCCGCTCCGCGCCCTTCGTCCGAATGACAGCCCGCACACATGTTGGCGTAGATGTCGCGTCCGGCATCGAACAGCCTCTTCGCCTCGGGCGGCAGGCTCGCGGCCTGCGAGGCGGCCGGCTTGCCTGGCCAGTCGAGCTGGGCAAGCACGCCCTCGGCCGCCTCGGCGAGCGGGCCGCCAGCCTCGGCCGCAGCGATCACGCTGCCGGGGCGGCTGGCGAGACGAAGCAGTTGCGGCTGCGGGCTGCCCGGCTGGGGTGGACCCAGGCGTGGCGGGCCGCGGAGCCCGGCCTGCAGCCCGGCGAGCAAGGCGCGGTGGACGCCCTCGGCCGTGGTCCCGTCCCCGGCCATGCGCAGCAGGTCCGCAACGTCGTCAGCGGCGCGTCCCCGGGCGATCGCCCCCGCGAGCATCTCGATGGCATCCCCGAACCGCGCGGGCTGCGCGCCTTCGAGCACCTTGCCGAGCATCCTTCGCTCGAGGCCGGCCAGGCCGCTGACTATCGCGTCGACCATGACCGGATCGTCGGCGCCTTGCTCCAGCAGCAGCGCGAGCAGCGGATCGAGCCGCTGGGCGGCCGGCAGCTCGCCGAGCGAGGCTGCGACCTGCCAGCGGACCTCGATGCTCGGATCCCGGGCGAGGTGCTGGACTCTCGCGAGGGTGGCCTTGTCGCCCTCGCGCAGGCGCGGCTCGGCCAGCCTTACCGCGGCGGCGCGGACCGCGGGATCGGCGTCGCCCAGCGCCCGGTCGACCAGGTCCGCGCCGGCACCGGCAATGCCGTCGATGGTCCACAAGGCGTGCAGCCGGGTGCGTGGATCGGGGGCGTCGCGGACGAGCCGTTCGAGCGCGGGCAGGACCGACCGGTCGCGGCGAAGCACGAGCAGCTGCTGCGCCTTGTCCCGCCACCAGCCGTTCGGATGCGACAGGTACCCGACCAGGTCCGCGGAGCCGAGGCTGCTCATCCTGGGACGCGGGTCGGTCGGCATGCCGTCGTAGACGACCCGGTAGATCCGGCCGTAGTTGATGCCTTGCCACAGGTTCCGCTCGAGGATGTAATTGCGCAGGTAGTCGGTCTGCAGCGGGCCGTCCTGCGAGACCCCGCGATACATGTCGACGACGTAGAAGGTGCCGTCCCAGCCGGGGGTGAGCGAGATCGGGCGGAAGCGCTCGTCGGTCGAGGCGAGGAACTCCCCCTGCGGGTAGAAGTCGGCAGCGCTCCGCCGGCCCGAGGCATCGACCTCGAAGCGCAGGAGGTGGACGAGATTGGTCGGTCCGTCGACGACGAAAGGCTGGCCGCGGAATTCCTCCGGGAGGCTCGTGCCGCGGTAGATCATCGGCGAGGAGACGCCGCCGTAGTAGCGCTGCGAACCGTCCTCGCGGTAATTCTCTGTACGGTAGCCGCGGTTGACCCCGAACGTCGGCCGCGCGGGCCAGATGCGGCTCTTCTCGGCATCGACGATGAGGTCGTAGAGCCCGCGGGTGCGCACCATGTTGGGATTGCGCGCGTAGTAGGCGGGTTTCAGGTAGTCGACGTAGAGCGGGTCGGTGTTGAAGACCCTGTAGACCCGGCCCGCGTCGTCCTGCGTCAGGCCCCACTGGCCCCGGTTCAGGCTGGGGACGACCGTGGGCTTGCCGTCGATGAACCGCAGGTCCCAGTCGTTCTGGGCAACGACGATCGTGTTGTCCATGGCCCACATCAGGCCGTTCGCGCCGTGCTCGACCACCCCGCGGGTCGCGAAGCGGTCGCTGACGAGTTCCCGCGTATCGGCCTGCAGGTCGCCGTCCGTGTCGCAAGCGTGCCAGAGGTTGGGCGGCTCGCCGACCAGCGCGCAGCCGTTGGCGAGGACCTTGAACGCCCGCGGCATGACGAGATCGTCCATGAACACGGTGCGGCTGTCGAAAGCCCCGTCGCCATCCGTGTCGTCGAGAACGACGAGCTCGTTGATGGGCTCGAAACTGTTTTCCATCTGCCGGTTGACGGCGAACCCGTGCAATTCGAGCACCCACAGGCGGCCGTCCTCGTCGAACTCGGCAAGGATCGGGTCCTTCACCAGCGGTTCGGACGCGACAAGCTGGATCCTGAAGCCGGGCGGCATCGTGAAGGTGCGGATGGCATCCGCAGGGGCGAGCGGCGTCTGGCCGATACTCGCGTCTCTCGTGACCGGCGCCGGCCATGGACGGCCCGCCTCGGACTCGAGCAATCCGGACCCCGTGTGCTGACTCAGCAGGGCTACCGGCAATCCGATGGTCAATGCCCCTGCCAGCACCAAGCCGATCTTGCGCACCATCCGCTCCCGCTTGACCAAGAATTGCATACAATATACAGTTATGTTGTTGAATGGAAAAGGAGGGCTATCGGTGTTCGGGCACGTGCTAGCGCCTTCCTGCGGCCGCTGGCTGCTCGCCGCGCTCGTCCTACTCACTCTCCTGCTCGTCCCGTTCGTGGCATTCGGAGCCGGCATCGAAGCCGCGCTGCTCGCCGCCCTCGACATTGTAGGGCAGCATCGACTGGCCGCATATACGACCATCGTGGCAATGCTCGTCGTTGACGTGCTGCTGCCCGTGCCTTCGAGCGTGGTCAGCGCGACGGCCGGCGCGCTGTTCGGCTTCTGGGGCGGGCTGACCGCCATATGGCTCGGCATGAGCCTGGGGTCCCTGGTCGGCTACGGCATCGGGCGTGCGGCGGGACCTGCGCTGCGCCGTGTCGTCGGCCCGGAAGACCTCGAGCGGGCGCGGGGCCTGCTCGACCGGCGAGGCGCGGTGGTCCTCGTCCTCGCCCGCGGCGTGCCGGTCCTCGCCGAAGCGACCGTGCTGGTGGCCGGGGCGGCCAGGATGCGTCTCGGGCTGTTCCTGGCGATGACCCTGTCGGCCAACCTCGCCGTCGCCCTCGCCTACGCGGCCGTAGGCGCGCTCGCCTTGTCCGCCGGCTCGTTCTTCCTGTTCTTCTTCGGTCTCGCGACCGTCCCCGCGCTGAGCTGGTTGCTGTTCGACCGTATCGCCCGATGATCCGTACGAGCTGGCTCTCGGCGATGGCGATCGTGGCCGCCGGCTGTCCCGCGGCGGCGCTGGCAGACGACGAACCGCTCGTCGTCACCGCGTCCCGCCGGCCGCTGGCGGCGGAGCAGCTGCCCTACTGGGTCAAGGTAGTGGAGGGGCCGGACCTCGAGGAGGCGGAGAGCCTCGACGCTGCCCTGGCGCGGCTGCCCGACGTCTACATCCAGGCTCCCGGGGCGAGGACGGGCTTTGCCTCTCTGTTTCTGCGGGGAGCCGATCCGAATTTCACCGTGGTCATGCTCGAGGGCGTCCCGCTCAACAGCCCGACCAACAGCCGCGGCGGCGCGGTGAACCTCGCCGCGATTCCGGCGGCTGCGATCGGCCGGGCGGAGCTGGTCGCAGGTTCCGCCTCGACGCTCTACGGCTCCGGCGCCCTCGCCGGAGCGCTCAACCTGCTCCTGCCGGAACCCACGCCGCGCCCGCGCCTCAGCTTCGCTGGGTCGGCCGGGACCGAGGGCGAGATCTCGGGACTGGCGCGCTGGCAAGGTCCGATCGCTCGCGGCTGGGGCGCCACGCTGTCGGCCCTTGCGGACGACGCAGGATCGGCGACCCCGCTCTCCGGCTTCGCGTCGCGCGGGCTGGATCTGCTGTTCGCCTCGCAGCGGGACTCGCGCGACAGGGCGGTCGTTCACTTCGCCAAGTCCCGTTCGCACGGTTGGCCCGACAACAGCGGCGGTCCGATGTTCGCCACGAGGGACGACCTCGAGGTTCGCTCGGGCAAGGAACTCGTACTCTCGGCCAGTCACGCTCTGGCCAGGTTCGCAAGCGGCCGGCTGGCCCTTTCGGCGTCGTACCTCGAGCGCGATGACGCGGTGACGTCGCCGGGCGTCGACGCGTCGCCCTTCTCTCCCGTCGGCGTTCCCGCGGGGTACGACGCCACGCACTATCGCTCGATCGGCCTTCGCCCCACGCTCGACTGGACCATGGGAGAATGGCGGGCAACGCTCGGCGTTGCCGCGCAGTGGGAGCGCGGAGCAAGCGACGGCTACCTCGATTTCGGCATTCCCGTGCCGTCGGGCTTCGACCTGCGCCGCACAACGCGGTCGGTCTTTGCCGACCTTGACCGCGTCGCCGGACCGGTGACGTTCGAGGCGGGCCTGCGCTTCGACAGCGTCGAGGACGGCGCGAGCCGGACAACAGGACGGATCGGGCTGCGCGCCGCGCTCACCGATCGGCTGGCGCTCAAGGCGAACGCCGGAACGGCCTGGAAGGCCCCGAGCTTCTACGCGCTCGCCAACCCGTTCGTCGGCAACCCCGACCTCGAGCCGGAAAGCGGCTCGAGCGTCGAGCTGGGGCTCGAACAGTCGTTCGCGGGTGACGGGACGCTGGCAGTGACCGTGTTTCGCTCGCGCTACCGGAACCTGATCGATTTCGTGCCGGGGGACGTGCCCCGGCTCGAGAACCGCTCGATCGTGGAAGCGCAGGGGGTTGCCTCCGCTCTGGGCGTGACGCTCGTTCCCGACGTGCGCCTGGAGCTCTCGGCACAGTACGTCGACACCTCCGACCCGGACGACTCCGCACCCCTGCTGCACCGGCCGCGCTGGCGTGCCGGAGGTTCGCTGGAATGGCGGGCAACCGACCGCCTCGACGTGCGCCTGCGTCACGCCTTCACGGACAAGCGCTACGACTTCGCCAATCCGACCGGCCTGAAGGCGCTCGATCCCTCGCACGAGGCTTCGCTGGCCTTCGACTGGCGTCCCGACAGCCAAACGCGTTTCCGGGTGGTGGTCGACAACCTGCTCGACGAGCGGGTGGGCGGCGCGATCGGCCACGCCGCGCTGCCGCGCCGCGTGCGGCTCGGGCTCTCGCGGAGCTTCGAATGACCCGCTCATCCACGACCCGACCCTGGTCCGACGTTTTTCGATGGAGATTACCTTGAGTTCAGCCGGTCGCCCCAAGCGTCTCAGGTCGCAGGAATGGTTCGCCGGCCTCACCCGGCCCGACATGACCGCCACATACCTCGAGCGGTTCATGAACTATGGACTGACTCCGGCCGAGCTGCGCTCTGGCCGGCCGGTGATCGGTATCGCGCAGACGGGCAGCGACCTGTCGCCGTGCAACCGCGTCCATCTCGACCTCGCGCGCCGGGTCAGGGAAGGGATTCGCGACGCGGGCGGCATCGCGATGGAATTCCCAGTCCACCCGATCTTCGAGAACTGTCGCAGGCCGACTGCCGCGCTCGACCGCAACCTCGCCTACATCGGGCTGGTCGAAGTGCTTTACGGCTACCCGATCGACGGGGTCGTGCTGACTACGGGCTGCGACAAGACTACCCCGAGCGCCGTCATGGCGGCGGCCACGGTCGACATTCCGGCGATCGTCCTCTCCGGTGGGCCGATGCTCGACGGCTGGTTCGAGGGGCGCCTGGCCGGCTCGGGCGCGGTCATCTGGGAGTCGCGCAAGCGGCTCGCCGCGGGCGAGATCGACGAGGAAGAGTTCCTCGACGCCACGCTGGCCTCGGCAACTTCGGTCGGCCACTGCAACACGATGGGTACGGCCCTGACGATGAATTCGGTCGCAGAGGGGCTCGGGCTGTCGCTGCCCGGCTGCGCGGCGATCCCGGCGGCCTATGCCGCGAGGGGGCAGGTAGCTTACCGGACCGGTCGCCGCATCGTCGAGATGGTGCACGAGGACCTGCGGCCCTCGCGCATCCTGACCCGCGAAGCCTTTCTCGACGCGATCGCGCTGGTCAGCGCGCTCGGTGGATCGACCAACGCCCAGCCGCACATCACCGCGATGGCCCGCCACTCCGGCGTCGAGCTCACCGCCGATGACTGGCGCCGGGCCGGCTACGACGTCCCCCTGCTGGTCAACCTGCAGCCGGCCG
>CALCBC010000083.1 GCA_937898525.1 uncultured Sphingomonadales bacterium | reverse complement strand
GCGCTCGGCGATGCGGGCGCGCTTGCCGGTGCGGCCGCGCAGGTAATAGAGCTTGGCGCGGCGGACGACGCCGCGGCGGACCACCTCGATGCTTTCGACGTTCGGCGAGTAGAGCGGGAAGACGCGCTCGACGCCCTCGCCGAAGCTCATCTTGCGAACGGTGAAATTGCTGTTGATGCCGCGGTTGGAGCGGGCGATGCAGACACCCTCGTAGTTCTGGATGCGGGTGCGCTCACCCTCGACCACGCGCACGCCGACGCGCACGGTGTCGCCCGGGCGGAATTCGGGGATGTTCTTGGTCTGGCTGAGAGCGGCGATGGCTTCCGCTTCGAGCTCCTGGATCAGGCCCATGACGGGTTCCTCTAGTCCTCGCGCTGCGCGCCAGAGGCAGACTGGTCCCGAGCGCCCCTGTGGCGCTCCCAAAGGTCCGGCCTGCGTGACCGTGTATCGTCTTCCGCCCGGCGTTTCCGCCACGCGGCGATCTTCGCATGATCCCCCGATCGCAGCACTTCAGGGATCGTGCGCCCTTCCCATTCGACAGGTCGGGTATAGTGCGGATACTCGAGCAGCCCTTCCTCGAAGGATTCCTCGGTCCCGCTTGAAGGCGCGCCCATTACGCCGGGAAGCAGGCGAATGCAAGCATCGAGAACGGCCAGCGCGGCGGGTTCTCCGCCCGACAGGACGATGTCCGCGAGGCTGACTTCCTCGACCTCCCGCCCCTCGAAAATCCGCTCGTCGAAACCCTCGAACCGGCCGCACAAGATCGTCACCCCCGGGCCCGCCGCCAGTTCGCGAATCCGCGCCTGGGTGATCGGCTTGCCGCGGGGCGTCATCGCCAGCACCGGACATTCGGGATGCAGGGCGCGGGCGTGATCGATCGCTGCTGCGAGCACGTCGACCTTGAGCACCATCCCTGCCCCGCCGCCGGCGGGAGTGTCGTCGACCGTGCGATGCTTGTCGGTCGCAAAGTCGCGGATCTGCACGGTCTCGAGCGACCACGCGCCCTCTTCCAGCGCGCGCCCAGCCAGAGACACGCCGAGCGGGCCGGGGAACATCTCGGGATAGAGGGTCAGGACGGTCGCGGCGAAAGTCATTCGAGCGGCTTCCATATCTCCGCGGGCGACCGCTCGCGTTCCTTTTCCAGCTCCTCGTGAATCCACTCGCGAAAGCGCTCGATCTTGCGCACGCCGACGCGCCCGTCGGGATGGACCAGCCACTGGGCATTGGCCCAGCCCGGCCCGAAGCCCCGCATGCCGGGCACATAGAGCGTCTCGAACGGCTGCACCAGCCGCCCGCTGTCGAGCTCGGCGCGCCAGTAAAGCGGGGTCATCATCGCGACGCCGAAACCGTTCTGAATCGCCGTTGCCTCCTGCAGCTGGCTGTCGAGCACGACGCCCTGTCGGGGCGGCGGCGTATCGATGCCGACTTTCGCAAACCACCCGGCCCACAGCGAGTCGTTCGGCGCCAGTCGCTCGACCCGAAGCAGGTCCTCGGGCCGCTCGATCGCGTTGGCCTCGAGGAACTCGGGCGTGCAGATCGGGGTGAAGTGCTGACGAAACAGGAAGTCGGCGCGCAGGCCATCCCACCTGCCGTGACCGGCGCGCAAGGCGGCGTCGACCGTACCGCGGTTGAAGTCGACGAGCTCGTTGGAAATCGAGATGCGCACGGCAAGGTCGGGGTACCGCAGCTGGAACCGTCCGATCCGCGAGCTCAGCCAGGTGCCTCCGAACGAGACCGCGGCGTTGATTTCGAGGACGTCGTTGTCGTCTTCGCGCACGGCGGCGAAGGCATCGGCGATGCCCGCCAGACCGGCCGTCAGCGCCGGCAGCAGGCGCCGGCCGCTGTCCGACAGGCGCACACGGCCCTTCTCGCGCACGAACAACGGGCGCCCCACCCGGTCCTCAAGCTGGCGGATCTGGTAGCTGATCGCCGCCTGGGTCATCCCGAGCTCCTCCGCCGCGCGCGAGAAGTTCTCATGCCGGCCCGCAGCCTCGAAGGCGCGGATCGCCGAAAGCGGAGGAAGCCGGTCCATCCTGTTCGCATAAGTCTGCCTTATGGGTCGCAGCAACCGTTTTGTTGGCCATTCCGGCCCGAAGCGCGCATTTACGCGGCGTCCTGAGAAGGGGAACGGCCATGCAAGACTCACAGTTCATCCGCGACTGGACCGACGTCCACGAAAACTTCACCCGCGGCGTTGGCCGGATGCTCGAACGCGTCCGCGAGGCGCGAAAGACGCGCCCCACACGCCTGCAGGCTATCGTCACGGCTTATGATGGGCCGATTGGCCGCATTGCCTCGCGGCAACCATCAACCCCGCGCGCGCCGACGCTTTCACCGGCGGCACGCGCGAGCCTGCGCGGGCTCGCCGCGACCGTGCTGACGGTGACCCTGTGGTTCACGGTCATGGCGCTGGCGACTCCCGAGCCGGGGCTGGCCGCAACGGCGGCAACCGCAGAGACCTGCGAGTGCGTCGCTTTCCTGGCGCTCGCGTGACGGCCTCCGGGACCGATCGGCTTCCCGAGCGTTGGGGCGGTGCAGCCGAAGCGCTGCACCGTCCCAGCCGTGGGGGAGAGCCTTGGAAGACTGCATCATCGTCGGCGCCGGCCCGGCCGGCCTGACCGCGGCGATCTATCTCGCCCGTTTTCACCTGCGGATCCGCCTGTTCGACTGCGGCACCAGCCGCGCGGCGCTGATCCCCTGCACTCACAACCACGCCGGCTTTCCCGACGGCATTTCGGGCACGGAGCTGCTTGCCCGTATGCTGGTGCAGGCCGAGCGCTACGGGGCGGAGCGCGAGCTCGCCCGCGTGACGCGGATCGTGCGCGACAAGGACGGCTTCACCGTCTCGGCCGAGGGGCGCGACTATCACGCGCGCTCGGTGCTGCTCGCGACCGGCGTGATCAACAATCGCCCGGCCGGCCTCGACGACGCGTTGCACGCCGAAGCGCTGGCGAACGGGCTCTTGCGTTATTGCCCGATCTGCGACGGCTACGAGGTCACCGACAAGCGCGTCGCGGTGATCGGCAGCGGCGAGCACGGTGCCTCGGAAGCGCTGTTCCTGCGCGGCTACACGCCAGACCTGGCCCTGGTCGCGCCCGATGCCGGCCACGATCTCGAGCCGTCGTCCGAGGCCGAGCTGGCGGCCGCCGGCATCGCGCTGATCGACGGGCCCTGCGGGAGCTACGCGATCGAGGACGGCCGGCTCGCGTTCGACACCGCCGAGGGGCGCCTCGCGTTCGACAGCGTGTATCCGGCACTCGGCTCGCGCGTCCGCTCAGATCTCGCAGCCGACGCCGGCGCGATGACCAGCGCCGACGGTTGCCTGGTCGTCGACTCCCACCAGCGGACCAACGTGCCCGGGCTGTTTGCCGCCGGCGACGTGGTGAAGGGCCTCGACCAGATCAGCCACGCCATGGGCGAAGGCGGCGTCGCCGCGACCACGATCCGCAACTACCTGGCGGAGCTCGCGCCGCTCAGGCGCTAGCCCGCCTCGGCCGCCGTCGCGCTGGCGGGACGTCCGCTGAGGGCTCGGGCGCGAGCGACAGACCGCTTGCTCATGGGTCCACAGGTTCGCCTCAATCGGCGAATTCGCGGGACACCACGAGCCGCTCCTCGTTCCACTCGGGTACGGCCTCGACGCGCATCGGCACCATGAAGCGCCTGCCATCGGGGCGCTCGATCTCGAGCACGTCGCCTGCGCCGAAGTTCTCGACCGCGACCACGGTACCCAGCGTCTCGCCCGCGTCGGAGACGGCGGCGAGGCCGATCAGGTCGACGTGGTAGTATTCGCCCTCTTCGAGCGGCGGCAGCGCGGAACGCGGAACGGTGAGCGCGGTCCCGCGCAGCTTTTCGGCGGCTGTGCGGTCGGCGATCTCGGCAAAGCGGGCGATCGCCCCGCCCTTGCCGTCGTCGCGCAGCTTCGCGAGCGTCAGCGTGCCGCCATTGAAGGTCTTGTGCACGGCGAGTGCCTCGACGCCCTCACCGAACAGCTTGAGCCGAACCTCGCCCGTCACGCCGTGCGCACCCGTGATGGCCGCGAGCATGACGGCCCTCTCCCCAACAGGGGAGAGGGTTGGGAGAGGGGGAGTGCCGGGTCCGGCGCCGTGGCGGCCGCCCCCTCTCCCCGACCCTCTCCCCCGACGGGGAGAGGGAGGCTTCATCAGCCCTCGGTCTTTTCCTCGTTGGCGCCCTCGGCCGGAGCTTCCTCGGCGGGAGCCTCTTCCGCCGCGGCCTCCTCAGCCGGAGCCTCGGCGGCGACTTCCTCGGTCGCCGCTTCCTCGGTCACGGCTTCCTCCTCCGCGGGAGCCTTGGCGGCTTCCTCGGCCTCGGCGAGCTTCGCGGCACGCTCCTCGGCGCGCTCCTTGGCCTTCTCGCCCGGCTCGCCCTTCTTCGGGTTGTTCTTCGGCGTGCGCTCCTTGATACCCGCGGCATCGAGGAAGCGGGCGACGCGGTCGGTCGCCTGCGCGCCGACACCGAGCCAGTAACGCGCGCGATCCTCGTTGAGCTTCACGCGGTTCTCGTCGTCCTTTGCGAGCAGCGGGTTGTAGGTGCCGATCTGCTCGAGATAGCGGCCGTCACGCGGCGAACGGCTGTTCGCCACGACGATGCGGTAATACGGACGCTTCTTGGCGCCGCCGCGCGAAAGCCTGATCTGTACTGCCATGATGGATTACCTTTCTAATTCAATCCGTTGAATTCATTTCTTCTTGAGAAAGTTCTGCAGGTCGGGCGGCAACTGGGCGCCGCCGGCCGGAGGGCCGCCGAGCCCTGGCAGGCCGCCCGCGGGGCCGCCGAGGCCGCCCATCCCGCCGCCGCCGCCGAGCAACGCGCCGAGGCCCTTGAAGCCGCCCATCTTCCTGAGCTGCTTCATCGCGCGGCCCATTTCCTGGTGCATCTTGAGGAGCTTGTTGACGTCCTGCACCTCGGTGCCCGAGCCCGCGGCAACGCGCTTCTTGCGCTTGGCGTTCATCAGTTCGGGGCGGGCGCGCTCCTTCGGCGTCATCGAGCCGATGATCGCGTCCATGTGAACCAGCACCTTGTCGTCGACCCCGCTCGCGGCCATCGCCTGCTTGGCCTTCTTCATGCCCGGGAGCATGTTGGCGAGCATGCCGAGCCCGCCCATCTGCTGCATCTGGCGCAGCTGGGTCCTGAGGTCGTTGAGGTCGAACTGGCCCTTGAGCATGCGCTGGGCCTGACGCTCGGCATCCTCCTCCTGGATGACCTGGGCAGCCTTTTCGACGATCGAGACGATATCGCCCATGCCGAGGATGCGCCCGGCGACGCGGCCGGGGTGGAACGGCTCGAGCGCGTCGAGCTTCTCGCCGGTGCCGGCGAACTTGATCGGCTTGCCGGTGACCGCGCGCATCGACAGCGCCGCGCCGCCGCGTGCATCGCCATCCATCCGCGTCAGGATCACGCCGGTCAGCGGAACCTCGTCGGAGAAGCTCTGCGCGACGTTGACCGCGTCCTGGCCGGTCAGCGAATCGACCACCAGCAGCACCTCGGTCGGCGCGGCGACCTCGGCGATGGCCTTCATCTCGGCCATCAGTGCCTCGTCGACGTGCAGCCGGCCGGCGGTGTCGAGCAGCAGCACGTCGACCGCCTGCAGCCGGGCCGAATCGAGCGCGCGCCGGGCGATGTCGACCGGCTGCTGGCCCGGGACGATCGGCAGGGTCTGCACGCCGACCTGCTCGCCGAGCACCTTGAGCTGCTCCTGCGCCGCCGGGCGGGCGACGTCGAGCGAGGCCATCATCGGCTTCTTGCCGTGCTTTTCGCGAATCAGCCGGGCGAGCTTGGCGGTCGTGGTGGTCTTGCCCGAGCCCTGCAGGCCGACCAGCATGATCACGACCGGCGGCCTGGCCTCGAGCATCAGCGGCACGGCCTGCTCGCCGCCGAGCATCTCGACGAGCTCGTCGTTGACGATCTTGACCACCTGCTGGCCCGGCGTGACCGAGCGCAGCACCTGCTGACCGACGGCCTTCTCGGTGACCTTGTCGATGAAGCTGCGCGCGACCGGCAGCGCGACGTCGGCTTCGAGCAGCGCGATGCGCACCTCGCGCATCGCCTCGCGCACGTCGCTTTCGTTCAGCGCCCCACGCCCGCGCAAGCGGTCAAAGACCCCGGTCAGGCGATCGGACAGCGTGTCGAACATGGGCCTCGCCTACTCCAAAAGCCGAAAGCGCCGGCGGACGAAACCTCGTCGGCCAGCGTGCGATTCGGCACTCGATTCCGCGGGATGCGCGGAGATTTCACTTCAAATTCATTTGAATGGTGGAGCCGAGGGGGATCGAACCCCTGACCTCTACAATGCCATTGTAGCGCTCTCCCAGCTGAGCTACGGCCCCGTTCCATTCCTGTTCGCGCCCTGGGAGGCGCGTGAGGGCCGCCCTTTATGGGCGGAACCTCGAAATCGCAAGCACCTTTATTGCCCCCCCCTGTCGTCCCGGCCGAAGCCGGGACCTCGGGCCGCAAGCGGCACGCCCGCGGCTTGCGGCCCCGGCTTTCGCCGGGATGACGATCAGTTGTCCTCGTCCTCGTCGTCGCCCGTGCCGATCTCGCCGAGATCGTCGTCGCCGCCGAGATCGACGTCGTTGTCCGGCGAATCCTCGCCCTCGTCGATGTTCTCGAGATCCTCGTCCAGCTCGTCGGCGGCCAGATCGGCATCAGCCTCTTCAGGCTCCTTCTCCTTCTGGACTTCCTCGAACGGAATCGGCTGCTTCGATTTGAGCACCGGCTCCGGATACCACTGGTTGCCGCACTCGATGCACACGACCGGCTCGTCCTTGCCGAGGTCGTAGAACCGCTCACCGCACTTGGGGCAGGTACGCTTCGCGCCCCATTCTGGCTTGACCATGGATATGTCCTCTTTGAGCCGCCGCGCGGCGGGGCAGAATTGGTGGAAACTTGATGGGTGCGGCCTCAAGCGCAATCAAGGGCCGGAATCAAGAGCGCGCGCGCCTTGCCACAGCCCCCCGGCGCTGTCAAAAGCCCGCCGCTTTGACCGAGACAGCCCCCCCTCGCCCGCGCCGATTCCTCCCCGGTGGTCCCCTGAAGGGGCGGATTCGCGTGCCCGGCGACAAGTCGATCAGCCACCGCTCGCTGATGTTCGGCGCGCTGGCGGTGGGCGAAACGCGGGTCACCGGGCTGCTCGAGGGCGAGGACGTGATGGCGACCGCTGCCGCACTGCGGGCGATGGGCGCGACGATCGAGCGCGAGGCCGAGGGCACCTGGTCGATTCTCGGCGTCGGCGTCGGCGGGTTGCTGCAGCCCGAGGTCCCACTCGACATGGGCAACTCGGGCACCTCGACGCGGCTGCTGATGGGGCTCGTCGCCAGCCACCCGATCACCGCACAGTTCGTGGGCGATGCCAGCCTGTCGAAGCGGCCGATGGGCCGCGTGACCGAGCCGCTCGGCCAGATGGGCGCCGAGTTTTCCGGCACCACGCTGCCGCTGACCGAGCGCGGGCTGTGCCCGGCGGTGCCGATCACCTACCGCCTCCCGGTCGCGAGCGCGCAGGTGAAGAGCGCGGTCCTGCTTGCCGGGCTCAACACCGCGGGGATCACCACCGTCATCGAGCCCGTGCCGACGCGCGACCACACCGAGCGCATGCTCAGTGGCTTCGGAGCCGACCTGTCGGTCGAGGAAGCAAGCGGCGAGCGGGTGATCCGCATTCGCGGCGAAGCCGAGTTGCATCCGCAGACCATCGAGGTTCCGGGCGACCCCTCCTCCGCCGCCTTCTTCGCCGTTGCCGCGCTGGTCGTACCTGGCAGCGACCTCGTGATCGAGAACGTCGGCCTGAACCCGACCCGCGCCGGGCTCTATGACGTGCTGCGGCAGATGGGCGGGCAGATCGAGGAGCTCGACCGGCGGGACGTCGGCGGCGAACCCGTGGCGGACCTGCGCGTGCGCCACTCGGCGCTGACCGGCATCGAGGTCGACCCGGCGGTTGCGCCGAGCATGATCGACGAGTTCCCGGTGCTGTTCGTCGCCGCCGCGCTGGCCGAGGGCCGGACGGCAACCCGCGGGCTCGACGAGCTGCGGGTCAAGGAAAGCGACCGCCTCGCGGTCATGGCCGAAGCACTGCGCCTCGCCGGCGCGCGTGTCGAGGAGCGCGAGGACGGCCTCGTCATCGACGGCACCGGCGGCGAGCCGCTCCCGGGAGGCGGCCCGGTCGCGACGCATCTCGATCACCGCATCGCGATGTCGATGGCCGTCGCCGGCCTCGCCAGCCGCAGCGGCGTCGAGGTCGACGACACGCGGCCGATCGCGACGAGCTTCCCGCAGTTCGAAACGCTGCTCGATGGGGCGACAGCCTCGCTCCCGGCCTAGCCTGGCGTCGAGACCTTCATCAGCACCAGCCCGGCGACGATCAGCGCGGCAGCGAGGATGCGCACGAGCGTCACCGCCTCGCCGAGCACGACGATGCCGACGAGAAACGCGCCGACCGCGCCGATCCCGGTCCAGACCATGTAAGAGGTTCCGAGCGGCAGCGACTTCATCGCGTAGGCGAGCAGCCCGAAACTGAGAAACATCGCCGCAAAGGTGGCAACGGTGGGCAAGGGGCGCGAGAAGCCGTCGGACAGCTTCATGTAGTAGGCCCAGACGACCTCCAGGACACCGGCGACGACCAGAACAATCCAAGCCAAGAGCAGCCTCCTTCACGGACGAGCTGCCGGGCCGTCCCGGTCTTGAAGGCTCGTGAGGAGCACGGGGGACGTCGCCGCCCGCGCAGGCGAGATAGACTGCAAGATCGAGGTTCTCAATACCGCCAACGCCGACTAGAGCGCGGCGATGATCATCGCCGTCGACGGACCGACCGCCTCGGGCAAGGGCACGATCGCCCGCGCGCTGGCCGCGCATTTCGGACTGCCGCATCTCGACACCGGACTGCTCTACCGCGCGGTCGGGCGGCAGGTGTTCCTCGACGGCGGCGACCCCGACGATCCCGGCGACGCGCTTGCCGCGTGCAGCTTTCCCGACGCCCTGCTGTCCGATCCCGAGCTGCGCAGCGAGGCAACCGGCGGGCTCGCCAGCCAGGTCTCGGTCCACCCTTCGGTACGCGAGGCGCTCTACGAACGGCAGCGCAGCTTCGCGACTCAGCCCGGCGGCGCGGTGCTCGACGGGCGCGACATCGGCACGGTGATCGCACCCGATGCCGACGTGAAGCTCTTCGTCACCGCCGGCCTCGAGGCGCGCGCCCTGCGCCGGTGGAGGGAGATGCAGGCGCGCGGCGAAAGCCATACGCTCGCCGAGATCGAGGCCGACCTGCGCCGGCGCGACGAGCGCGACCGCACGCGGGCCGAGGCCCCGCTGCGCGCGGCAGAGGACGCGGTGGTGCTCGATACCTCGGAGATGGGGCCCGACGATGCGATCGCGGCGGCGATTGCAGCGGTGGAGGGAAAGGCCAGGGGGCCCTCGTCCAACTCCGACTAGGGCTTCGATGACGGCGCCCTGGCCACGCCGCGGATCGGCTTTCGCTTGCTTTCCGTGCCCTTTTCCCCTAGGCGCGCGCCCGTTCGATCGGGCCGAGGCCCGGGTCGAGGGCGATTGCTTCAAGCAGGTCCGGCACGCTTCGGGCGGTTTCACCGCTGCTGCAGCCCATTTCCGCTCTCGTTCCGGCACGATCCGGGAGGATGCCTGCGCCGGCATGGGGCCTCGCGGGCGGTTCGGCCACAAAGACCGGCGGAGACAACCGCCTGGCCGGAAAACGTTAGATCAGGAACCTCACCTTTATGGCTTCCACTGCCAACCCCACGCGCGAAGATTTCGCGAAACTCCTCGATGAACAGCTCGGTGGCGCCGAGGGCGGCTTCGAAGGCCGCGTCGTCAAGGGCACCGTCACCGCGATCGAAAACGGCGTCGCGCTGATCGACGTCGGCCTCAAGAGCGAAGGCCGCATTCCGCTGCGCGAATTCGCCCGCGGCGATGAGGAAGGCACGCTGAACGTCGGCGACGAGGTCGAAGTGTTCGTAGACCGCGTCGAGAACGCCGAGGGCGAGGCGATGCTGAGCCGCGACCGTGCCCGCCGCGAGGCTGCGTGGGACAAGCTCGAAGCCGAATTCGGCGAGGGCAAGCGCGTCGAGGGCCGCATCTTCGGCCGCGTCAAGGGCGGCTTCACCGTCGACCTCGATGGCGCCGTGGCATTCCTCCCCGGCTCGCAGGTCGACATCCGCCCGGTCCGCGACGTGACCCCGCTGATGGACATGCCGCAGCCGTTCCAGATCCTGAAGATGGACCGCCGCCGCGGCAACATCGTCGTCTCGCGCCGCGCGGTCCTCGAAGAGACGCGCGCCGAGCAGCGCAGCGAGCTGATCGACAAGCTGGCCGAGGGCCAGGTGATCGACGGCGTGGTGAAGAACATCACCGACTACGGTGCGTTCGTCGACCTCGGCGGCATCGACGGCCTGCTCCACGTCACCGACATGAGCTACAAGCGCGTCAACCACCCGTCCGAGGTGATCAACATCGGCGACGTGGTGAAGGTGCAGATCATCCGCATCAACGCCGACACGCAGCGCATCAGCCTCGGCATGAAGCAGCTCGAGAGCGATCCGTGGGAAGGCGTGGCCGCCAAGTATCCGGTCGGCGCCAAGGTCCGCGGCACCGTCACCAACATCACCGAGTACGGCGCCTTCGTCGAGCTCGAGCCGGGCATCGAGGGCCTGGTCCACGTCTCCGAGATGAGCTGGACCAAGAAGAACGTGCACCCGGGCAAGATCGTCTCGACCTCGCAGGAGGTCGACGTGATGGTGCTCGAGGTCGACAGCGACAAGCGCCGCATCTCGCTCGGTCTCAAGCAGGCCCAGCGCAACCCGTGGGAAGAATTCGCCGAGAAGCACCCGGTCGGCACCGTGGTCGAGGGCGAGGTCAAGAACGCGACCGAGTTCGGCCTGTTCATCGGCCTGCCCGGCGACGTCGACGGCATGGTCCACATGTCGGACATCGCCTGGGGCATCTCGGGCGAGGACGCGCTGGCGCTTCACCGCAAGGGCGAGCAGGTCAAGGCGATCGTGCTGGACGTCGACGTCGAGAAGGAGCGCATCAGCCTCGGCATGAAGCAGCTCGAGAAGGGCGCTCCGGCGGCCGGCGCCGCAGCCGCGGGCAGCCTGCGCAAGAACGACATCGTCACCGTCACGGTGCTCGAGGTCCGCGACGGCGGGCTCGAGGTCCAGGCCGGCGACGATGGTGCGACCGGCTTCATCAAGCGCTCGGACCTCGGCCGCGACCGCGACGAGCAGCGTCCGGACCGCTTCCAGGTCGGGCAGAAGGTCGACGCGATGGTGATCGGCTTCGACCGCTCGAAGAAGCCCAACTTCTCGATCAAGGCGCGCCAGATCGCCGAAGAGAAGGCCGCCGTCGAGCAGTACGGCTCGTCGGACTCGGGCGCCTCGCTCGGCGACATCCTCGGCGAAGCGCTGAAGAAGCAGTAAGCGTCGTCCCGGCGAAAGCCGGGACCGCGTGCTGCCAAGGCGCGGGCTTGCCGAACGAGCTTCCGGCTCGCCGGCATGACGACAAGGCTGAAGGCCCGTCCGCTCATCCGAGCGGGCGGGCCTTTCCTATTCGGCGCGAGGTTTCTAGATTTCGGCCATGCGAGCCCGGTGCCAGTGCGGGAGCCTCACGGCGGATGTCGCCGACGGTGTCGAGCCGATGATCGTGTTGTGCCACTGCCTCGACTGCCAGCGGCGCAGCGGTTCACCGTTCGGCGAGATCGCCTATTATCCGGCGGACAGTGTCACGATTGCGGGCGAGGCGCGCGAGTACACGCGGCTGACCGATGAGGCGAATGCGTTCACCTCGGGTTTCTGTCCAACATGCGGCAGCACGGTCTATGCGCGGGCAAGCAAGTATCCGGCGATCGTCGGGGTCACCGTCGGCACCCTTGCCGACCCGGCGTTCCCGCTGCCGGCACGCTCGGTCTACGAGCAGAGCAAGCACCACTGGATCGAGATGCCGGCCGGCGTGCCGCGGCATCCGCGCGGGAGGAACTCTTGAGCATCGAAGTCCACCAGTTCCCCTGTCTGAGCGACAATTACGGTTTCCTGCTGCACGACCCGGCGAGCGGCGAAACGGCCTGCATCGATACGCCCGACGCCGAGGCCTATCTCCGCGAGGCGGAGAAGCGGATGTGGCGGATCACGCAGATCTGGAACACGCACTGGCATCCCGACCATGCCGGCGGCAACGCGGCAATCAAGGCCGCGACCGGCTGCACGATCACCGCACCGGTCATCGACGCACCGAAGATCGCCGGAGTGGACCGGACCGTCGCCCACGGGGACCGGGTGCAGCTCGGCGAATGGACGGCCGAGGTGATCGACGTCGGCGGCCACACCCTTGGCCACGTAGCCTACCACCTGCGCGAGGCCAGGATCGCGTTCGTCGGCGATTCGCTGTTCGCGCTCGGTTGCGGACGGATGTTCGAGGGAACCCCGCCCCAGTTCTGGGCCAGCCTCTCACGCCTCAAGGCGCTGCCGCCGGAAACGACGCTCTACTGCGCACACGAGTACACCCAGTCCAATGCGCGCTTCGCGCTTCACGCCGATCCCGACAACATCGAGCTGCAGTCCTATGCCCGCGAAGTCGATGAGCGCCGTTCGCGCGGAGAGCCGACGGTGCCCATGTCGCTCGAACGCGAGCTCGCGACGAACCCGTTCCTGCGCGCAGACTCGGAGAGCCTACGCGACCGTTGGGGCGGCGCCGATCCGGTCGAGACCTTCGCGAAGCTCAGGGCCGCGAAGGACTCGTTCTAGCTTTTCCTGGAAAGGAACCGCTCGACGCCGGGCAGGCATTCGCCGGCCCGGCGTTGCGGTGTCGTCATGATCAGAGGCCGGATATCGCCTCGTCGACCAGCTTGCGGTCGGCGTCGGCGTCGTGCTTCCTGGCAATCAGCTCCGCTGCTGCCGTGGTGGCGGCCTGCGCGGCGCGTGTACGGACTTCCTCGATCGCGGCGCGCTCGGCGGCAGCGATCTTCTCCTCGGCCATGGCCCTGCGGCGGGCGATCAAGGCCTCGCTGTCGCGCTTGGCCTTCTCGACGATCTCGGCCGCCTGATGCTCGGCCGCTTCCTTCATCGCCTTGATCTCGGCCGCGGCTTCCTTGCCCTTGCGGACGTATTCGTCGCGCAGCGCCTCGGCCTCGGCGCGCAGCTTGGCGGCCTCGTCGAGCTGCTGGCGGATGCCGTCGATCCGGCTGTCGAGCGCCTTGGCGATCAACGACGGCACCCTGGCCTTGAGCATGATCGCGAACACGATCAGCATCGCAGCCGCGACGAAGAAGCCCGGCGTCAGGAACGAAATGCCCGCGACGACGGCTTCGGCGTGATGCTCTTCACCGCCCGACGCAGCGGCGTGTTCGGCGGTTGCGGCGGCGAGATACTCAAGCACGGCTCATGGCTCCGGTCACGGCGTCGCGGGCGGCCTTGGCGGTCACCTTGGCGCCGGTCAGCTTGGCGACGATCTCCTGCGCGGCCTCGACGGCCACGCTCTCGATCTCGGCGAGCGCGCTGTTGCGCGCTTCGGCGAGAGCGGCACCGGCCGCCTCGGTCTTCGCCGCGATCTCCTGGTCGGCCTTGGCGATCCGCTGTTCGGCTTCGCGCATGGCCTTCGCCTTCGCTTCGGCGGCACGCGCCTGCCCCTCGGCGTGGGCAGCGTTCATCTGCTCACGCCAGGCTTCCTCGGACCGGGCCGCTTCGGCCTGAAGCCGTTCGGCCGTGGCGAGGTCGCTGGCGATCTGCTTGTCGCGCGCATCGACGGTCGATTCGACCTTCGACACGATGCCGCGGCCGACGACGAAGTAGAGCGTCACCAGCACCAGCAGCAACCAGAACCACTGCGACTGATAGACCAGGGCAAGCTGGCTTAATTGAGGCATTTCAGGACCCTTGTCCGCATCGGTGCCGCCCCGGCGCCTGACGCCCCGGGGCGAGAGAGATCAGCGGGCGTAGAGGATGATCATCGCGACGGCGAACGCCATCAGGCCGAGCAGCTCGGCCGCGGCGAAGCCGATGTACATCGTCGCGGTCTGGCCGCCGGCAGCCGACGGGTTCCGCAGCGCACCCTGCAGGAACGAACCGAACACGTAACCGACGCCCGCAGCAGCGGCGCCGACGCCAATCGCCGCGAGACCGGCGCCGATGACCTGGGCAGAAGCGAGTTCCATGACATTACTCCGTTAGAAAAAGCGTTGAGAAATCAGTGAAGGTGGACCGCATCCTTGATGTAAAGCGCGGTCAGGAGAGCGAACACGAAGGCCTGGATCGCGCCGACCAGCAGCTCGAGCGCGTTGACCCCGATCACGAACACGAAGCACAGCACGGCGATCGCCCAGCCGAGCGGGCTGCCGTCGATCCCGGCATTGAGGCCCTGCACGACGAAGTTGCCGAATACCTCGAGCAGGATGTGCCCGGCAAACATCGCCACGAATGGCCGCAGCCCGAGGCTGAACGGCCGCACGAGGAACGAGATGAACTCGATCGGCGCGATCAGGATCTTGAGAATGAACGGCGTGCCGTGGGGCACGAACAGCGAGAAGAAGTGCAGCCCGTGCTTCCAGAAGCCGACGGCGAGGACAATCGCAAAGCTGGTCAGCGAGAGCACGCCGGTGACCGTGAACTGGCTCGTCACCGTGAACGGGTGCGGGCCGACGATCGCCAGCGGCAGCGCACCGATCCAGTTCGAGAACAGGATGAACATGAATGCGGTGAACACCCACGGTAGGAACGCGCGGCCCTCCGGCCCGATGTTCTGGCGGGTGATGTTGCCGACGAACCCGGTCACGACCTCGACTGCCGCCTGCCACCGCCCCGGAACCAGCTGACGCCGGGTGCCGCCCCACATGAACACCACGATCGCCGCGGTGACGATCAGCATCCACAGCGCCGAGTTGGTGAACATGAACGGGCTCGCGACCAGTTCCTCGCCCGCGATAGGGGCGATTGCAAACTGGTGCATCGGGTCAATCTTGGCGGCTGCGGCCACTTGCTTTCCGGTCCCTGGGCTGGCGCGCTAGTTGGCGCGGTTCTTGACGAGGCGCATGGCGTGGAGACACCCGCCGATAAAGGCGAGGAACATCAGGACGATGGTGATCCACGGCAGCGTGTTGAACAGGTTGTCGAACAGGAACCCGACCACGATCCCACCCAGCGGGTAGCCGACCATGGTCGAGATCACCTGCGTCGCGCGCGCCGGCTCGCCCGCGGCGGCCGGGCGCTCCTTCGCCTGGCGTGCATCCTCCGCCGCGCGCGCAGCCGCGATCCGGTCCTCGAGCGAATCGATGGCCGGGTCTTCCTGCAATCCGGGTTCGCGGGGCGTCGCCACGGGGGTCTGAGTCTTCCTGTCAGAAGCGGCAAGAACGAAGGTTGCGCGAACGCGCGGCCGAGGGGTGCCCGGCCGGCGATGCCGCCGCCCTTACGGACGAGGCCCAGGCAAGTCAACCGGGTGCGCCGCAGCGCCCTGGGGAAGGACTGAGCACGCGGCCCGGCAGGGCCGGACCGGCGAGGTCAGGCCCGCGGGCAGCGCGGGTCGAGCTGGGGCGGACCGGAGCCGCGCGTCTGCCAGCTGCCGTCGGGCGCCTGGTACTTCTCTCCGGGCGCGGTGCGCGAGATCAGGATGCAGCCCTGGGCGATAGCGTATTCCTGCAGGGTGACACCCTGCTCCTGCGCCTTCTGGGCGTAGTTCTCGCGCCGGCGGATATTGATGTCGCTGGCGATCCGGCCGATCTCGGGCGGCTGGTTGCCGACGACGCCGAGATAGCCGTCGGTCTTCTCGCCGATCTGGCCAGCGGCACGGGCCGCCTGGTAGGCCGGGTCGCGCTGGGCCATCGCTGGCACCGGCAGCGCGAGCGCCGCCATCACGAGACCGCCGAGCAGGGTCCGGGAAAAGGTGCGGTGCATGGCCATCTCAAAAGATCTCCGGGTTCTGTTCGATGTTCTGGCGAACGTCGTCTGCAAGCCGATAAATCACTTCCTGCGTGATGTTGACATTGAGCTCGATCACGATCGGCTCGGCCGGTGCGTTGACTGTCACGCACCCGCCGGCGAGGGTCGAACCCAGCGCTACCATCACCCCTGCGAACGCCCTGCGCCTGCCCATCCGGGACATATGCGCACGCCGCGCAGGCTTGGTCAAATCGGCACTCGTCATGGCGTTTCCTCGCTTTCGCGGCGCTGAATAACGGGTTCAGCGGGGATCAGGTCTTCGGGAGCGACGGGCTCGGGCGGCGGGCCCTCGGTCTCGCGGCGGAGCACGTTGCCCTGCTCGTCGATCAAGCCGAGCTCGCGCGGATCGCGGATAGCCGAGGGGTCGTAGAGCGCCTTGATCGAGCCGAGCAGCGAATAGAACGGGGCGCGGACGTTCACGTCGACGCGAATCGGCAGCGCGGCGATCCGGCGCGTGAGGAAATTCTTCTCCGCGGTCGCCCCCTGGCTGACCCCGTCGATCCGCACGCGGGTGACGATCTCTCCGGTCAGATCACCCTCGAGCATGACCCGCATCTGCCGGTAGTCGAGCGAGCGCAGCGCATCGAAGGCGAAATTGGCGATCGCGCCGAGGTCTTCGTAAGTCAGCTGGCCGACGTACGAGACATTTCCGCCCGGCGGTCGCGAAATCAGCAGCCCCCCAGTCACGCGCCCGTTCCCGATTTCGTCGAACACCAGCGGCACGGTTCCGTCGAACGTGCCGGTGGCGCTCATGTTCTCGAGCTCCATGTACTCGACGAAGCGGCCCGCATCGACGCCGACGACCTCGAGGACATAGCGCCGCTCCTCGCTCGCGCCGATGTTCAACTCGACCGGCTGCAGCGTCAGCGTCCCGCCGAGGAACGGCCAGCGGCCGGCCAGCGCCAGTACCTCGCCGTTGTCGAGCGCGATCGTCACCTCGCCTTCGGTCACCTCGACACCCGGGTTGAGCGAGCGAACGCGCAGCCGCTGGTCGGGGGCGGTGGTGAGCCCGAGCAAGTCGCTGAACTCGATCGTGCCGGAGGCGCCCTGCACCGGGCCGAAGGCGGCGGCGAAGTCGAGCGAGTCGGACGAGAAACGACCGCTGCTGGTCACCGTTTCCTCGGTCCAGTCAATGCGCCCGCTGCCTGTAATCTTGCCCCGCGCGTTGGCGATCACGCCGAAGGCCAGTTCGGACAATGCCTCGGGCTGGAGCCGGTCGTCGAACACGAGGCCCTCGACCGCGAGATCGGCATGGCCACGGCCCGTGGCGAGATCGTGCAGCAGTTCGACCCGGGTCACCTCCCGCCCGCTGCGCGGCTCGCGCAGCAGCGCCCGTGCAGAAATTTGGTTGTCCTCGAGCGTGAGCGAGGCGCCAGTCGAGACCAGGGGCCGGAACCGGGCGGGGTCGGTCCGGTCGGCGAGGCGGAACTCGCCGTCACTGAGCAGCAGCCGACCGTCGGCGTAGCGCCACGTCCCCCTTGCGCCGAGCACGTCGAGCGGGACCGCGGCAAGCCGGACGTCGGTGCCGGCAAACCGGCCCTCGAACCCCTCGCCCATCCGCGCGTTGAACTCCTCGACCGCGAACGTGCTGGCCGTGTCGCGGGGCCCGAGCGTAACTGCAAGATGCTGCGCCGTCACAACGCCGGGGTAGGCGAAACCGATAGGCCCGCTGCGGATCGCGACCGGCGTTTCACCGAGCTTCCCGCTGACGTCGAGCGACGACGCGCCGGCGGCGATCCGCAGGCCGCGGGCGTCGTAGCGCAGGATCGCCCCGCTGCGCGGCGGGCACAGCGTCAGATCGCGCCATTCGAGCGCGAGATTGGCAAGCTCGAGCCGGTCGAAGCTCAACTCGGTGCAAGCGGTCCACAGCGCGAGACCTGCGGACTGCGACCAGTTGCCGCTCAGGGGCACGACGAGCCGGTCGGCGCGGCCGCCGGGCAAGGCTCCACTCAGGCGCGCACTGCCGGTGAAGCCGAACTCGCCGGTCCGGCGCTGGACGGCCACCAGTTCGGGCAAGGCGAGGCTCGCGTCGCCGGCCTCGTAGGGCGCCATGCGGATCGCAGCCTCGAGCCCCCCGTCGGGCCGCGGGTCGACCCGTCCGCTGATGCGTGGAAGCCCCTCCCCGCCCGTGGCGAAGCTGCCGGAGAACCGTGGCGCGGCAGGCCCGCTCGCAGCGAACTGCGCCCGGGTGAGCGAGAGCAGCGTGGCGCCGCTGCCGCCGCGCCAGGTCGCTTGCGGTACGAACACGGTCGCGCGGCCCTCGCCCACGCGCAGCGTGGCCTCCGCGATGAGCCGGCTGGCGCGGCCTTCCGCCGCGAGCTGGCGCCGGATCCGCTCGAGGATCGGAGCGAACAGTGTCTCTCCGGCCGCCCGCGACGCATCGGCCAGTGCGCCGTCGATGGCCGGCCCGGGGCGAACGCCGCGGCCGTCGATCCGGGCATCGACCTCGGCCCGCTCGAAGCCGTTGCGCGTCCGGACCGCGCCGTCGAGGGCGATCCGCGCGATCGCCGCCTGAGACGCGGCGAGACCTGTCCCTTCGCCCCGGTAGCTCCCGGTCAGCGCGCCGTCGCGCCAGCTGGCACGGAACGTGCCGGCCACCGATGCCAGCCGCGCATTCCCGAATGCGAGCGCGCCGGTGCGGACCTCGGCTTCACCTTCGAGGCCCACGAGCCGCTGGTCGGCGCGACCGTCGATCTGAACGGCCGCCCCCTCGATGGCTATGCCCGTGTCGGGGCAGGAAAGACCGGCGATCCGCAGCGGCCCATTGAAGGCGGGCCGGGCGTTGTCGATGCTCACCCGGCCGTAGAGCGAGGTCCGCCGAGCCTCACATCCGAAACCGGCCAGCTCGGGGGCCACCGCCGCGAGCTCGCCGGCGAAGCCGCCGCGCAGGTGCCCGCTGCCGGCGAGCTTGAACCCGATCGCTCCGTGGTCGCTGTCGAGCCGGCCGCGGCCGTCGACGACCCGCAACCGCATGTCGGGAAATTCGAACGGCGATTCCTCGCCGGTAAAGATCAGCGGATCGAGCGCCCCGAAACTCAGCTGGTCGTCACGATAGGAACCAAAGAGGCGCGGGCGCAGCAGGCGTATCTCCGCGACTTCCGGGAAACCGAATCCGTATCGGATGAAAACCTCGACCCGCTCGGCGGTGAAGTCCGGGTGGTCGGGATCGCCGACCACGAGGTTGCTCAGCACCTGCTGCCGGCCGCCGATCGACTCCACCTCATAACTCGCTGGAATCCCCCGTTTTGCGAGCTCTGCGGAAATGAAATTGTCAGCGATCTCCTCGCGATTGAGCCACAGGATCACGAGCCCGAGCGCGAGTACTAACAAAGCCACCAGGGCAACCCACGCCCCGATGCGCAGGCCCGTCCGCCGGGGGGGCACGTCCTGATCGGGATGCGACGCCATCGCGGGCACACTTGCGCGCGAAGTCCGGCAAAGGCAATGCGTCAGGCTGGCGGCGCGGGGGGCGCACTTGGTTGAGGAAGGTCCTGCAACGGCCGGAAAAAGCGATGGCGCCGGCCATCGCGCACGACTGCGCCGGCGTCTGCTCGAAGGCGGCAGCGAAGCGCTCGCCGATTACGAGATCCTGGAATACCTGTTGTTCGGTGCGCACGCGCGCGGCGACACCAAGCCGCTGGCCAAGCAGCTTCTGGCACGGTTCGGATCGCTCGCCGGCGTGCTCGAGGCGGAGCCCGCAGCGCTGCGCCAGATCAAGGGTGTGAGCGAGGCAAGTGTCGGCGCACTCAAGATCGTCCCGCTCGCCGCCAGGCGCATGAAGCGCAGCGAGGTGCAGCTAAAGCCCGTACTCGGCAGCTGGCAGGCGCTGCTCGACTACCTCGCGATCGACATGGCCAACCTGACGGTGGAGCGGGTGCGCGTGCTCTACCTCGACACGCGCAACCGGCTTATCCTCGACCACCATGTCGGCGACGGCACCATCGACGAGGCGGCGATCCACCCGCGCGAAGTGATCCGCAGGGGCCTCGACATCGGCGCCAGCGCGCTGATCCTCGTGCACAACCACCCGAGCGGCAACCCGGAGCCGAGCCGCGCCGACATCCAGATCACCCAGCGGATCGTGGAAGCCGGCCGCCACCTCGGTATCACGGTCCACGACCACGTGATCGTCGGCCGCGAGGGCCACGTCTCGCTGCGGTCGAAAGGGCTGATCTAGCTCCGCGGCCGCTTCATGCCCCCGGCGTCACCCCGTGGCGGGCGTAGAATTCGGCCAGCTGCGGCGCCATGCGAAGGGCGGTCTCGATGTCCTGCCGCCCCGCCGGGTCGCCTTTCCTGAGCCGGACCACGCCGCGCAGGTAGCGCGATTCGGCCACTTCGGGGGCTAGCCGCAGCACCGTGTCGAGATCGGCCAGCGCCGCGTCGTAGTTGCCGAGCCGGAACTGTACCATCGCCCGGCTGTCGAGAGCAGCCATCGGCTGTTCGGCGCGCTCGACCGCCAGCGTGCACCCGCGAATCGCGTTCTCGACATCCACGTTGAACAGGCCGCGGAACCAGCAGCCCATGTTGAGGAGCTGCGAACTCTCCGGCTTGCCGGCGACTTCTTCGGCGAGCAGCGACAGCGCTGCGCCGGTGTCGCCCGCGAGGCCGGCAACGGTCGCCCGCGTGTCGGCATAGCTGATCCGATCCTCCTCGCGGATCGGCAGGCCGTCGAGGAACTCGAGCGCCTCGTCGACGCGCCCTGCGTAGGCCATCTCCCTCGCCAGCGAGAACGCGGTGCCGTTGAGCGGTTCGAGGTCGTAGGACGCCTGGAGATCGTCGATCGCATCGGCGCGGCGCCCGAGCGCCAGCCGGACAGCCGCGCGCCTGAAGTGCGCCCAGGACGAGGGCGAGCGGTCGACCAGTTCGTCATAGGCCGCAAGCGCGGCCTCGTGCTCGAATACCGATTCGAGGAACATGGCCTTGGCGATCAGCGGACCGAAGTCGTCCTCGCGCGCAAAGGAGATTCCCTCGTCGTAGGCCGCGACGAGGCGGGCGATCCTGGCACGCCGCTCGTGCTCGTCGAGCTCCCAGCGCCAGGTCGCGTCGTCCGAAACGACGAGCTCGGTGGCGGTGGCCTCGATCCGCCGAGCCTGGCGTCTTGCCTCGGGCACGTCCTCCGGGGCGATTTCGCCGAGCGTCTGGCGGACCTCCGAGTGAAGACGGAGCTCGGCGCCCGAGAGTGAGGACGACGACACGACCCGCGTGTTGCCAAAGCCCGCGTCGAGCTGGGCCGGCCCCGTCAGCGAGAAGCCCTTGCCCCCGCCGGGCAGGATCATCGTCGCGTCGACAACCACGTAAGACGTACCCGGGGTCGCCACGGGAATGTTGCGCCATTCGGACCGCGCGCGATCGGGATTGAAGGCGATCTGGTTCGCGTTCGTCGGCAGGTCGACAACGAACTTGCCCTCTTCCCAGCGGAAACCCGGACTGGAGACTCCCTCGATGACGATCCGGCCGAGCGCGCTCTCCTTGTCGTACTCGATGTCGAGCGAAGTCAGGACTCCGCCTTCGAAGCCGTTGCGATCGGTCAGGCTGCTGGCGATGCGGCGACGCATCTCGGGGTCGTTGGCGTCCGCCATGGCCTCGACCGCGGCGCCGGCAAGGCCCGACAATTCGATCTTCACCGTGAACAGCTGGGGCAGGTCGACGCCGGCGGAATGATCGACCGCGACCTCCATCCGCATGTCCGGAACGGCCTTGTCGCGCTGGGTCATCGGCACGAGGTCTGCGCCTCCCACCCGCAAGGGCAGCGCGTAGTAGAACGGCGGCACGTCGCCGATGTTCGAGAGGCGCGTCGCGGTAGCCGTGCCGTCGAGCCAGTAGTCCACTCCGTCGATCCGCGCCCGGACGATCACGTGATCGAAGTCTCCGGGCAGAGGGAGCAGCTCGGGCAGCGCGTCACCGCCGCGCGTCGTCACCAGGACCGGCTCCGCCTCGATGCCCATGCGCTGAAGCAGCGCGAACAGCAGGACCGACTTGGCCTTGCAGTCGCCGTAGCGCCTGTCCCAGGTGAATTCGGCCTTCTGCGGGAGGTAATTGCCACCGTCGAGGCCGTCGAGCAGGTAGCTGATCTTGTCCTGCACGAGCCTGGTCGCGAGCGCGATCCGTTCGAGCGGGTCGCTGGTGGACCGCATGATGATCCTTGCCTGCTCCGCAACGTCGCTATCGTCGGCGACTTCGGCCGCGGCGACGAAGTGCGGCGCCATGACCGCAGACAGTTCGTTCCAGTCGGTGAAGCTGCCGACACGGAGCACCGTCGGCCGCTGGAAGCGCCAGGGCGCATCCGGCGGCACGGGCCGGGGCTCGGCGAGCGGCAGGTCGACCCGCAGGTAGCGATAGCCGTCGCGCAATTCGGGCTCGCCGAGCGCGGCGTTCGGCTCGGCCTTCCAGAAGATCTCCTCGTCCTCCGGCCAGCTGACCACGGTGCGACCCATGCCCACACGCCAGGGTTTCGCGCCGAGGAACTGCAAAACCTGTACTTCGTCGCCGAGCGCCTGGTCGTCGACCGAGACTGAATAGGCGGTGCGCAGCACGTCCCCGACCCTGAGACCGGGAATCGCCAGTGTCGCGGTCAGTTCGCCGTCGAGCAGCCGCGCTTCGAGGCCCTGCTCGCGCCGGATCACGTCGAACTCGGCGCCGCTCGCGAGCAGGTCGATGACCTCGCCGTCGCGGTAGATCTCCAGCCGGTGGACCGTGAGGTCACCCTTGTCGGGAAGCCAGCCGATGCTGAGCGTGTTGTGCTCGACCAGGGTCTGCGAATTGTCGATCCGAACCGCGCTGTCGTAGTACGAATAGGCGACGCCATCCTCGAGGCGATGCTGGCTGTCGAAGATCAGCTCGGCTGGCCCTCGTTCGACATCGAGACCGTCGAGGCTCGCGGGAATCACCCAGTCCGGCGCCTTGCCGGTGAGCACCTTGTCACCCGCCATGGCCACGCCCGGCGACGACGCAAGCACCGCTCCGCAAAGCAGCGCAACCCTGAAACGCATTCACTGCCCCCTGTCTCGCACGCCGCCGTAATCGCCCGACGTACGCCCGGCAGGTTAGTAGCTTGCCTTCCGTTAGCAATCCCTCCCGTTGGCTTCGGCGGTAGTGCATGACGGCAGTGTCGATTTGGCACGCCGCCGACTTGCCTTAGGCCATTGTCGCCCCTAGCGGCTGCGGCGTCCTGTCCGATTGGAGTCTTGCATGGTCCCCCGCTACGCCCGCCCCGCGATGACCGCGATCTGGGAGCCCGAAGCGCGGTACCGGATCTGGTTCGAGATCGAGGCCCACGCGACCGAGAAGCTCGGCGAGCTCGGCGTGGTGCCCGAGAGCGCAGGCAAGGCGCTGTGGGACTGGTGGGCCAAGGGCCCCACGATCGACGTCGCCGCGATCGACGCCAAGGAAGCCGTCCTCAAGCACGACGTGATCGCGTTCCTCGACTGGGTCGCCGAGCAGGTCGGCCCCGAGGCCCGCTTCATGCACCAGGGCATGACCAGTTCCGACGTGCTCGACACCACGCTTGCAGTCCAGCTTTCCCGCGCTTCCGACATCCTGCTCGAGGACCTCGACGGTCTGCTCGCCGCACTCAGGCGCCGGGCCGAAGAGCACAAGTACACCCCGACCATCGGCCGCAGCCACGGCATCCACGCCGAGCCGGTGACCTTCGGCCTCAAGCTGGCGCAAGCCTATGCGGAGTTCTCGCGCTGCCGCGCTCGTCTCGAGGCCGCACGCGCAGAGATCGCAACCTGCGCGATCAGCGGCGCGGTCGGCACTTTCGCCAACATCGCCCCCGAAGTCGAAGCGCACGTCGCCGAGCGTCTCGGGCTGACCGTCGAGCCGATCTCGACCCAGGTCATCCCGCGCGACCGCCACGCGATGTTCTTCGCCACGCTCGGCGTGATCGCCAGCTCGATCGAGCGATTGGCAATCGAGATCCGCCACCTGCAGCGAACCGAAGTGCTCGAGGCCGAGGAGTATTTCTCGCCCGGCCAGAAGGGCTCGAGCGCGATGCCGCACAAGCGCAACCCCGTGCTGACCGAGAACCTCACCGGCCTCGTCCGGATGGTCCGTTCGTACGCGCTGCCGGCGATGGAGAACGTCGCCCTGTGGCACGAGCGTGACATCTCGCACTCCTCGGTCGAGCGGTTCATCGGTCCCGACGCGACGATCACCCTCGACTTCGCCCTGGCCCGTCTCACCGGGGTGATCGACAAGCTGCTCGTGTACCCCGAGCGAATGCAGAAGAACCTCGACCGGATGGGCGGGCTGATCCATTCGCAGCGGGTGCTGCTCGCGCTGACCCAGGCGGGTCTCGCGCGCGACGACGCCTACCGGCTCGTCCAGCGCAACGCGATGAAGGTCTGGGAAAGCGACGGCGCGCTGTCGCTGCTCGAGCTGCTCAAGGCCGACCCCGAGGTGACGGCGGCGCTCAGCCCGGCCGAACTCGAAGAGAAATTCGACCTCGGCTATCACTTCAAGCAGGTCGACCGGATTTTCGAGCGCGTCTTCGGCTAGAACGCGCCGCCGGCTCCGAAGACGCCGATCAGCAGCGGGTCGCGCGTCGCGTAGGGATCGGCGCGGATGGCCGCTTCCTCGCGCGCGATCTCGCCCCAGATCGCATCGTCGACCTGACGTGCGAAAGTCGTCGCCATGCCGCCGACATCGACGCCGGTGAGCCCGGCAATCAGCTGGCCGACGAGCGGATCCTGCGCCACGCGCAGCGCTTCGCCGACGCCCGGAACCATCGCGTCGATCAGCGCCGTGCCCATCTCCTGGCGCAGGAAGGTCGAAGCCGCCGTCGGCCCGCCCCGGATCAACGCGATCGCGTTGGCGTAGCCGATCGTGCGTACCGTGTCGGCGACGATCGGCGCCGCGCGGTAGGAGGCATCGACCGCCATCTCCGCAACCACGCTTTCCAGGCGACTCTTGAACAGCGCCGAGGTCAGGATGTTGGTGAGCACGGTGCCGCGGTTTCCGAAGAAGCGTTCGAGCCCCACCTGCTGGACCTGCTGGTCCCAGTAGCCGCCCGGCGCAGTCAGCCGGACGAAGGCGCGCTCGCTCGACAGCACCAGCAGCCGGCGGATCGCCTCGGTAAAGCTGATCGGCTCGGTGGTGGCGCAGCCGGGCAGCGTGAGCACAGCTGCCAGCGAGAGCGAGCCGGCGACGAAAGCGCGGCGGGAATGGATCGGATTCGGGCGCATCATCCTGCGCTTTCTCCTGGCGCGCGCTTGCCCCCTCAGCAGACGCCTGCCCATATAGGCGGCTTCGCATGAACCGCGCCCGACTGATCATCTTCAACGCCGCGCTCGGTCCGCTCGACTATCGCGTTCCGGAGGGGATGGAGGTCGGGCCGGGCTCGGTAGTCATTGCCCCGCTCGGACCGCGCCAGATCGTCGGAATCGTCTGGGAGGCCGAACGGCTGCCCGCAACCGAGGTTCCGGAGAGCAAGCTGCGCCCGCTCGTCGGTACCCTCCCCGTGCCGCCGCTTCGGGCCGAACTGCGCCGGCTGATCGAGTGGACCGCGGATTACTACTGTGCGTCGCTCGCCTCGGTCGCGCGCATGGTTCTCGCCAGTGGCGGCGCGCTGCGCGGCCCGGCGACGACGATCGAGTACCGCCTGAGCGGCGGCCTGCCCGAGCGGATGACCCCGCAGCGCCTGGCCGCGATCGAGGCGCTCGAGGGTGAGCAGGCGACGATCCGCGAACTCGCCGGGATCGCAGGCGTGAGCGAGGGGGTGCTGCGCGGGCTGGTCAACCAGGGCGTGCTCGAACCGGTCGAGGTCGATTGCGACCGGCCCTACCCCCGCGCCGCAGCCGATTTCGCGGTGCCCGAGCTGTCGGGCGAACAGGCGGCGGCGGCGGATCGGCTGGTGGCGTCAGTGCGTCGCGGCGGCTTCGCGCCGTTCCTGCTCGACGGCGTGACTGGGTCTGGCAAGACCGAGACCTACTTCGAGGCGATCACAGAGAGTCTGAGGAAGGGCAGGCAAACACTTGTCCTGCTTCCCGAAATCGCGCTGACGGAGGCATTCCTGCGCCGCTTCGAGGAGCGCTTCGGCGCAGCACCGGTGGCCTGGCACTCCTCGCTCAAGTCGACCGAGCGCCGCCGTGCCTGGCGCGCGATCGCGGCAGGCACCGCGCAAGTCGTCGTCGGTGCGCGCTCGGCGCTGTTCCTGCCCTATGCGAACCTCGGCCTGATCGTCGTCGACGAAGCGCACGAGATCAGTTTCAAGCAGGACGATGGCGTCCGCTACAACGCCCGCGACGTCGCGGTGATGCGCGCGCGGTTCGAGGGCATCCCCGTCGTGCTCTCCAGTGCCACCCCCGCGCTTGAAAGCCTGCAGATGGCCGAGAGCGGAGTCTACGAGAGGCTGGTCCTGCCCTCACGCTTCGGCGGCGCCGAGCTGCCGGAGATCCGCACCGTAAACCTGACCGAGGAACGTCCCGCGCGCGGCCGCTGGCTGGCGCCGCGTGTGATCGAGGCGCTGCACGAGCGGCTGGCGAAGGGTGAGCAGTCGCTGCTGTTCCTCAACCGCCGCGGCTACGCCCCGCTCACGCTGTGCCGCTCGTGCGGCTTTCGCTTCAAGTGCCCGAACTGCAGTGCCTGGCTGGTCGAGCACCGCCTGAGCCGGCGCCTCGCCTGCCACCATTGCGGCCACGAGACTGCCCCGCCCGACCGTTGCCCCGAATGCGGCGAGCCCGACTGCCTCGTCGCCTGCGGCCCCGGGGTCGAGCGCATCGCCCACGAGGTCGAGGAACTGCTGCCCGGCGCGCGGCTGGCGATCGCAACCTCCGATACGCTCAATTCGCCCGAGAAGGCGGCCGAGTTCGTGACGCAGGTCGAGGAGCGACAGATCGACGTCATCGTCGGCACCCAGCTCGTCACCAAGGGCTTCCACTTTCCCGAGCTGACGCTGGTCGGCGTGGTCGACGCCGACCTCGGCCTCGAGGGCGGCGACCTGCGCGCGGCCGAGCGAACCTACCAGCAGGTCGCTCAGGTTGCCGGCCGCGCCGGGCGCGGCGCTAAGCCGGGGGAAGTGCTGATCCAGACGCGTCATCCGGAGGCACCGGTCATCGCCGCGCTGGCAGCGGGAGACCGCGATGCGTTCTACGCCGCCGAAACGGAAGCCCGCCGCCACGCCGGCGCGCCGCCGTTCGGCCGCTGGGCGGCGATCATCGTCTCGTCGGAAGACGAGGCCGAAGCGCGCGAGGCCGCGCAGCGGATCGGCACCGCACGGCCGCATCTCGACAACGTCATGATCCTCGGCCCGGCCCCCGCCCCGCTTTCGCTGCTGCGCGGCCGCTACCGCTACCGCCTGCTGCTCAACGCTCGCCGCAGCGCCGAATTGCAGCGCGTCATCCGTGAGTGGCTCGGCGCGCTAAGCTTCCCGCAAGGCGTCCGCGTCGCGGTCGACGTCGACCCTTACAGCTTCGTCTGACCGCCGCCGCGCCCACCAGTTGCGCACCACGTTACCGCGTCGCACCGCGCGCAAGACGAGCCAGGCGCCATAGGCCGTCGCGACCACCATCGTGATCGCCGAGGCTTCGAGCCCGAACGCTCCACCCGAGAGGATCGGATCGCCGACGAGACGCGATTCGACCCAGCCGTCAAGCGCGACGCCCGAGATCGGTACGTCCCACACCAGCCCCTGGGTCACGTTCCAGCCCGCGTGCAGGCCGATCGCCAGCCACAGGTTTCGTGTCAGCATATAGGCGCCGCCGAGCAGCACCCCGGCCGCCAGCGCGATCGACAGCGACGAGATCAGTGTCGCGTTCGGATTGGTCGCATGCAGAAAACCGAACAGCAGCGCCGACAATGCCAGCGCGACCCAACTGCCACCGAGCTCTTCGAGCCAGCGGAACACGATTCCGCGCAGCAGTATCTCCTCGGTCACCCCGGCCATCACGCCGGTCACGAGCAGGATCGGCAGCCAGTCTTCCGCCGGGCTCAGCCCGAGCACCTGATAGCTGCCGAGCAGCGCGGCGATGCCGACGATTGCCGAAAACACCAGCGCGCCATGCAGGAGCCCGCTCCCGACGTCGCGCGCGCGCACGTCGAACGGCAGGTCGTCGTGCGGTTGCTCTCCCAGGCGGACGATGATCAGCTTGTACGCGAGCACCATTATAGCCGTGGCGACCACGGCGAAGAGCAGGTCGTTCCCCGTCGCCAGCTCATCCGCGGGAGTGCCAGCGAAATAGCTGACCGCGCCGGCCAGCGACTGCGCTGCGACCATTATCGCGACCGCGAGGATCAGCGTGACCAAGGGAAACTGCAGCACGCGCTTCCACAGCGGTTTCTGCCCCGGCACGACCACGGCCGCTTCCGCTGGATGTTCTGTGATGTCCATCGAACTCTCCTCTCCCGCGCCAGCCTTGCGCGGGAGCAGCGTGGCAGCAAGCCGGTCGCGGACTTCTTACCCGTTTCCGTAGAGCGCCCGCGCCTCTCCGGTCAGCCGTTCCATCGCCCAGCGCCACGGCCGCGGGCCCCAGCTGATCCGCGCGACCCCGGCCTGAGCCAGGGCCGGGATCTCGAGCGTGTCGCCCTTGATCACGTTGACCGGCAGCGGCGAGGCCGCGCAGATTTCAGCGACCAGGTCGAGTTCGCTGACGCCCGGAACGAAGAAGCTGTGGGCGCCCGCCTCGGCATAGGCGTGCGCCCGCTCGAGGGCCTCGCCGAGCAGCGAGCGGTCGTTGGGGTTCTCGCCCGCGATAAGCTTGCGCAGGAACAGGTCGGTGCGGGCGTTCACCCACAACCCGCTCTCGACCACCGCCGCCACGCGCCGCGCCTGCTCTGCGATCGGGTGCAGGCCCGGCCCGCCGATCTCCTGGTCTTCGAAGTTGCAGCCGACCACGCCGGTCTCCGCAAGGTATCGCGCATGGTCGGCAACCCGTGCAGCGTCGACCGCGAAACCGCCTTCGAAGTCGGCCGTGACCGGCAGCTCGACCGCCTGCGCTATGCGTCGCGTGACGTCGAGGAACAGGTTGAACGGCATGCCTTCGCCGTCGGGGAACCCGTTGCTCTCGGCCACGCCGTGACTGCCCGTTGCGATCGCCTTCGCACCGCCTGCCGCGACTGCCTTGGCGCTGCCGGCGTCCCACACGTTGTACAGCAGCACCGGTTCGCCCGGCACGTGCAATGCGGCGAAGGCATCGCGTTTCACGGGCATGATCGATTCTCCTCCAAGCGGGGGACAGTCCCTATTTTTCGAATGGGCGCCCCCCTCTTCTTCGAAAAAGAGGGACTGTCCCTATTTTCGTTCGCGTTCGAGCAGCTTGCGCTTGATGTCGAGCCCGTAGGCGTAGCCACCGAGCGAGCCGTCCGACCTGACAACGCAGTGGCAGGGAATCAGCACCGGGACATGGTTGGCGCCGTTGGCCGAGCCGGCCGCGCGCACCGC
>CALCBC010000082.1 GCA_937898525.1 uncultured Sphingomonadales bacterium | reverse complement strand
GCCATGGCGGGGGTTGCGAACGCAGCCGAAGCGGCCAGCGCGAGAACAAACTTACGCATTCAACTCTTCTCCTTCTTGCCTCTCCCAAGACAAGATCGCCTGCTTCTTGCGGCAGGGACCGGCGCCGCTAAGACCCGGCCCGAGTCGTGTAAACCAGTGATTCCGGGGCGAAATTCGATCCATTGACGAGCGTTGCACATCTGCAACTGGGGGTTGCAACGACGCCACATGATTCCTATGGGCGCGCGACCGCTGGACAGCCGCCGGAGGCTCTGCCAAGCGGCGGCAGGCCATGAACGCGCAGCCCAACACCTTCCGCAACCAGCCCGACGAGCGCGGGCATTTCGGCCAGTTCGGCGGCCGCTACGTCGCCGAAACGCTGATGCCGCTGATCCTCGACCTCGAGAAGGAATACCGCGCCGCCAAGGCGGACCCGGCGTTCAGGGAAGAGTTCGAAGGCCTGCTGACCCACTACGTCGGTCGCCCGAGCCCGCTGTACTTCGCCGAGCGGCTGACCCGGCATTTCGGGGGCGCCGAGATCTGGTTCAAGCGCGAGGAGCTCAACCACACCGGCGCGCACAAGATCAACAACTGCATCGGCCAGATCCTGCTGGCGATCCGCATGGGCAAGACGCGGATCATCGCCGAGACCGGGGCCGGCCAGCACGGCGTCGCCACCGCCACCGTCTGCGCGCGCTTCGGCATCCCGTGCGTGATCTACATGGGCGAGACCGACGTCGAGCGGCAGAAGCCCAACGTGTTCCGCATGAAGCTGCTCGGCGCCGAGGTCGTGCCGGTGACCAGCGGCTCGAAGACGCTCAAGGACGCGATGAACGAGGCGCTGCGCGACTGGGTCGCCAACGTCCACGACACCTTCTACATCATCGGCACCGCGGCCGGCCCGCACCCCTATCCCGAGCTGGTGCGCGACTTCCAGAGCGTGATCGGCACGGAAGCGCGCGCGCAGATGCTCGAGCGCACCGGCGCCCTGCCCGACCTGCTGATCGCCGCGGTCGGCGGCGGCTCGAACGCGATCGGGCTGTTCCACCCGTTCCTCGACGACCCCGAGGTGGCGATGATCGGCGTCGAGGCGGCCGGCCACGGCATCGACACCGGCCAGCACGCTGCCAGCCTGACCGGCGGCGCGCCCGGCGTGCTCCACGGCAACAAGACTTACCTGCTGCAGGACGAGGACGGCCAGATCACCGAGGCCCACTCGATCTCGGCGGGCCTCGACTACCCGGGCATCGGCCCCGAGCACTCGTGGCTGCACGAGAGCGGCCGCGTGAAGTACGTGCCGATCACCGACGCCGAGGCGCTCGAGGCGTTCCAGCTGTGCAGCCAGCTCGAGGGCATCATTCCCGCCCTCGAAAGCGCCCACGCCCTCGCCGCGCTGCCCAAGGTCGCGAACGACTACGGCAAGGATCAGCGCATCCTCGTCAACGTCTCGGGCCGGGGCGACAAGGACATCTTCACGGTGGCGGAGCACCTGGGGGTGAAGCTGTGAGCGACAGCACAAATAATGAAATAAGGTGGAGGCGAAGGACGCGGCCCGAAGCGTTTCGCTTGATTCCAGTCAGCTTCACTGTTGCCGCAATCGTTGGCGTGGTCTGGGATGCGCTGTTCAAAGACACCGTCGACTATGAGGACGCATTCTTCCGCGCCGTCTGGTTTGCCGTAGCGTTTCCGTTGGCTTCTCTCGCGTTCAAAACCAAAGGCGAGTTCGAGTAATGACCCGCCTCTCCACCGCTTTCGCCAAAGGCCGCCCCGCGCTCGTCTGCTTCATCACAGCAGGCGACGGCGACACCGCGGCCAATCTCGACGCGCTCGTCGCCGGCGGCGCCGACGTGATCGAGCTCGGCATGCCGTTCACCGATCCGATGGCCGATGGGCCGGCGATCCAGGCGGCCAACCTGCGCAGCCTCGGCAAGGGCACGACCACGCGCGAGGTGCTGCTGATCGCCGACGAGTTCCGCCAGCGCCACCCGGACGTGCCGCTGGTACTGATGGGCTATGCCAACCCGATGCTGCGCCGCGGGCCCGAATGGTTCGCCGGCGAATGCAAGGGCTGCGGCGTCGACGGGGTGATCTGCGTCGACCTCCCGCCCGAGGAGGACGATGCGCTCGGTCCGGCGCTGCGCGCCGTCGGGGTCGACCCGATCCGCCTCGCCACCCCGACGACCGACGTCGCCCGGCTCCCGGCCGTCCTCGCGGGCTCATCGGGCTTCCTCTATTACGTCTCGGTCGCGGGCATCACCGGCAAGCAGCAGGCGCAGATTGCCTCGATCGAGCAGAACGTCTGCCGCATCAAGCAGTCGACCGACCTTCCCGTCGCGGTCGGCTTCGGCGTGCGCACGCCCGAGCAGGCGGCCGAAATCGCCCGCGTCGCGGACGGCGTGGTGGTCGGCTCGGCGCTGGTCGAGCTGGTCGGCGCGCACGGCGAGGACGCCCCCGAGCCCTTGCGCCGGCTCACATCCGAGCTTGCAGCGGCGGTCCATTCGGCCGAAAGGCAGGCCGCATGAGCTGGCTTACCCGCGTCCGCAACGCGCTGCCGTTCGGCAACAAGCGCGAAACGCCCGAGAACCTGTGGGTCAAGTGCCCGCGCTGCCAGGAGATGATCTTCTCGCGCGAGTTCGAGGCCAACCTCTCGGTGTGCCCGAAGTGCGAACACCACGGCCGCATCGGCGCCGACGCGCGGCTCGCCCAGCTCCTCGACGAGGGCTACGCGCTGCTGCCCGAGCCCGAGGTCCGCGAAGATCCGCTCAAGTTCCGCGACGCCAAGAAGTATACCGACCGCCTCAAGCAGGCACGCACGGCGACGTCGCACAGGGACGCCTTCCAGGTCGGCGTCGGCACGATCGAGGGCAGGCCGGCCGTCCTCGGCGTACAGGACTTCAACTTCATGGCCGGCTCGATGGGCATGGCGGTCGGCGAGGCGTTCTGCGCCGGCGCCGCGCGCGCGTTGGAGGAGCGCTGCGGCTACGTCGTGGTTACCGCCGCGGGCGGCGCGCGGATGCAGGAAGGCATCCTCTCGCTGATGCAGATGCCCAAGGCGACCGTGATGACCCGCCGCCTGAAGGAAGCCGGCCTGCCCTACATCGTCGTGCTGGCCGACCCGACAACGGGCGGCGTCACCGCCAGCTACGCGATGCTCGGCGACGTGCACATCGCCGAACCCGGCGCGCTGATCGGCTTCGCCGGCCAGCGGGTGATCCAGGAAACGATCCGCGCCCAGCTCCCTGACGGCTTCCAGCGCGCCGAGTACCTGCACAAGCACGGCATGGTCGACATGGTCGTCCACCGGAAAGACCTGAAGCCGACGCTGGCCAAGCTGCTCGACTACCTGGCTCCGGCGCAGGCAGCGTAGTTCTTGCGGCGGGTTTGAGAACGTTCTGTTCACGCGGAGACGCGGAGACGCAGAGAGAATGCACTTGCGGCGAAGCCGTCTCGAGACTGCCACGCTGCGACGGGCTGCCATATACCGGATTCGGAAGCGGCTCCGCCGCCAGGATCAACCCTCCGCGTCTCCGCGTGAATCCCTAGAAGGAAACGACGTTGAAGGATTTCGCCGCTTCCGAGGACCCCGCGGTCCAGGCGCAGCTCAACCGGCTGGCCGCGCTGTCGCTGCCGCAGGGGCGTCTCGGGCTCGAGGTGATCCGCCAGCTGCTCGCGCTGCTTGGCGACCCGCAGAAGCGGCTGCCCCCGACGTTTCACGTTGCCGGGACCAACGGCAAGGGCTCGACCTGCGCCTACCTGCGAGCGATGCTGGAGGCCGAGGGGCTCACGGTTCACGCGGCGATCAAGCCGCACCTCGTGCGCTACAACGAGCGCATCCGCATCGCCGGGCAGTTGATCTCCGATGCCGAGCTGGCCGCGTTGCTGAAGGAAGTGCTCGACATCGGCGAAGCGCTCGGGCCGAGCTTCTTCGAAGTCACCACGGCCGCCACCTTCCTCGCCTTCGCGCGTCACCCGGCCGACGCCTGCGTGATCGAAGTCGGCCTCGGTGGCCGGTTCGACGCGACCAACGTGCTCGAGCAGCCGGCCGCGTGCGGCATCGCCACGCTCGGAATCGACCACGAGGCGTTCCTCCTGGTACCCGAGGATGACGTCCCCGAAGACCCAATGCGCCGCATCGCCTTCGAGAAGGCCGGCATTGCCCGCCCGGGCTCACCGCTGGTGACGCAGGGCTACGCCGAGGAGGTCGAGGCCGAGATCGTGCTGCGCGCCGGGCTCGCCGGCGCGCCGCTCCACATGCGCGGGCGCGACTGGTGGGCCGAGGTCGGCGAGGGCATCGCGTACCGCGACCGGCACGGCGAGCTCAGCCTGCCGCTTCCGCAGCTTCCCGGCCGCCACCAGGGCGACAACGCCGCACTGGCGGTCGCCATGCTGCGCCACCAGGATCGCGTGACCGTCTCGCCCGCCGCGATGGCCGAAGGAATCCGCTCAGCCCGCTGGCCTGCGCGGCTTCAATTGCTCGGCGCCGGTCCGCTGACCGCGCTCGCCCCGGGCCGCGAGGTCTGGCTCGACGGCGGGCACAACGCCGACGCCGGGCTCGCGATCGGCCGGCACTTCGCCGGGCAGAGGCTGCACCTCGTCATCGGCATGCTCGCCAACCGCTACCCGGCGGCGATCATCGACCCGCTCGAGGGCCGGCTCGCCAGCGTCACCGCGGTGCCGATCGAGGGCAGCGAGAGTCACGGCGCTGAAGCCTTTCCCGGTGCGTTCTGGGCCAGCGATGTTGCCGACGCCCTGCGCGGCCTGCCCGACGACGGGCTGCCGGTGCTGATCGCGGGCTCGCTCTACCTCGCCGGCAAGGTCCTCGCCGCGAACGGCGAAATTCCGGACTAGCCGCCCGGCTCTGCCCTCGCGTCGCCCTCGCCGACCGACCCGGCGGTGCCCATCGCCGCATCGACGAGCCCTGTGCGCATCATCCACCAGAACAGCACGATGCCCGGCAGCGCGATGATTGTCGTCAGCACGTAGAAGTTCACGTAGCCGAACGCCTCGATCAGGCTGCCCGCAGTGGTCCCCGTCAGCACCCGGCCGACGATGCTCGCCGCGGCGCTGATCAGCGCATACTGCGCGCCGGTGAAGCGCAGGTCGCACAGCGCCGAGAAGTAGGCGACGACGACCACGCCGCCGTAGCCGCTGGCCATGTTCTCGAA
>CALCBC010000081.1 GCA_937898525.1 uncultured Sphingomonadales bacterium | reverse complement strand
TCGCGCTTATCAGGTCACCGGCGGCGACGGTGATCGTGTTCGCCTGCCCCTCGCGAAGCTGTGCCAGCGTCGCGCCGAGCCGCGCCGCTCCGCCGAGCCGGTCCTGCCGGCGTTCACCCGCGGCAAACCATGTCTGCGGACCGGGCGGCGGCTCGATGTTGCCGTGAAAGTCGTTGAGGCCGAGAATCTGCACGGTCTCGACCGCGGGCGACCGGGAAGGTTCGCTGACCGTGGTGCACGCGGCGAGTCCGGCGAGGCCGATCGCGGCAGCCAGACTCCGCAGGTGCGGCCATGATCGGGCGTGCTCCATCGTCGTCCTCCCGCTCTTCCCAAACGAAAATGGCGGCCCCTCGCGGCGCCGCCATTTCCAACAGATCGGACCGTGGCCCTCAGAACTCTACGTTGAGAGTGGCCGAGAAGGTGCGCGGCGCACCGATCTGAGCGAAGGGTGCCGAGCCCGGGCTGCCGCCGAACTGCCCCTGGCCGATCACGTTACCCTGGTTGAGACCGCTCGTGAAGTTGCCGACGTAGAGCTTGTCGAACAGGTTGTAGACGTTGAGCTGCAGGTAGGTGCGATCGTTGAGCCCCGCCCACTCGAGATTCACGCGAGCGTCGAGATTGACCAGCCAGTAGGCGTTCGTCTTGGCCGGGTAGAGCACGTAGGGATCCGCGGCCGTGCCGCCGTAGATCGGCAGGTTCGTATCGTAGATGTAGCGGCCCCCGGTGCGCTTCGCGGTGAGGCCGAGGTCGACCGGGCCGAGCATGCCGCGGACCTGGGCACCGTAAGTATACGCCGGTGCACCCGACTCACGGTTCCCCGCAGTCGCCACGAAGATCGGCGCGTCGACCACGGTGCAGCCGTACGTACCCGCGGTGACCTGGCCTGCCGAGCAGGTGCCGAACTGGACGTCGTCCTTGATCTCCGACTTCATGTACGAGCCGAACAGGTAGAAGAACAACTGCGGGATCGGCGTCACGGCAATGCTGCCGTCGATGCCGTACTTATCGACGGCGCCGAGGTTGCGGTACACGTTGCGCTCGGTGACCGGGTCGTAGGCCGAGGCAAGGCGGTTGTCGTACTTGGTGAACCAGCCGACCAGCTGGCCCTGGATGATGGGCGAGCGGTAGCGGACGCCGAGGTCGAAATTGTCGGTCGTCTCCGGCTCCGGCCGCGCCGAGGGCGTGTTGGCCGGGAAGAAGAACGCATTGTACAGCGCGTCCGTGCCCGGCACCTGCAGACCCTTCGAGTAGTTCCCGAAGATCGAGAACCGGTCGGCCGGATTGAAGATGAAACCGGCGTTCGGCAGGATCTCGTCGTACTTCAGGATGCGCTGCTGCGGCCCCTGCATGGGCTGCCCGATAGAATTGGTCGGGTTCACAGCCAGGTACTCGGCGTTGCGCGGATCGCCCTCGCCGAAGCAGTCGACGAAGCCGCTGTCGCTGGTGGTGAAGCAGTTGTTCTGCAGGTCGCGGGTGAAGAACGGCGCGCGGAGGCCGAGCGTGACGCGCAGCGCTTCGTCGAAGAACGAGCCGCTGTATTCGCCCGAGACCTGGTGCAGGATCGCATAGGACTGGCGATCGCGCTTCTGCAGCACGCTGCCGGTCACGTCGCTTTGGGGATCGTTCACCGGGAAGACGTCGAACGGCTCGCCGTTCGGGTAGAGCAGGCCGACCTGGCCCGTCTGACGATGATTGGCGCGATCGTAGGTATAGGCGATGCGCACCGAGTGGTCGTCATTGATGTCCCAGCGCAGGTTGCTGATCACGCCGATGCGGTGGGTGCGGGTCTGGCTCGGTGCGAGCATGGTGATCTCGTCGAGCAGGTCGCCGTCACCGTTGAGGTCCATGCCGAAGTACGGACGACCCCCGATGTAGCCGGCCATGTTGGTCACACCCGGACCCGGATCGACGTCGAAGAACCGCTCGCGGGCGCCGACCGTGCCGCCGCCATTGGCCTTCACGTACTGGTAGCTCGGATCGATCGAGAGGGTGATCGCGTCAGTCAGGTGGAACAGCGAGGCGCCGCGGATGTTGCCGGTGTTCGACGGGTTGTAGCGCCGGTCGAACTCGGTGCCGCAGCTCGCGCCTGCGGTCGGCGCGTCGGGCGCCGGCGCGGGAAGATCGGCGGCGCCGGGCGTCGCGTCGGTGTTGACCGTGCACGGGAAGTTGATGTCGTACTCGCGCTCGTCGTTGTTGCGCGGGAAACGGTTCGACGACTGGCCGCCGACGATGCGGGGCGCGGGGTTCGTCGGGCTCTGCGTGAGGTCCAGGCGCAGCGGCAGCGAGCCGAAGAAGTTGTTCCGGTTCTCGTTGTAGTGTCCGGAGATGGACACGAAGTCCTCGCCGTCTCCGATCGGCTGCCAGATGCGGCCGTTGACCTGAGTCTTATCGATCTTGCCGTAGTTGTTGTACGGATTGTCGTAGGTCGCCTTGCTGGCGGACAGGAAGGCGCGGGTGCCGATCGGCGTAAACTCGCCCGTGTCGACCATGACGAACGCGCGGACGTAGTCGAAGTCGCCGGCCGAAACCGACATGCGGATCCCCGGATCGGCGCTCGGAATCCTCGTGCGATAGTTGACCGTCGAACCGGTCGCCGCAGCGGTCGGGCTGTCGACGTCGGTGGTGCCGAGGTTGACGTTGACCTGCTCGATCAGCTCCGGGTCGAGCTGCTGGTTGGAATAGATCGCGTAGTTGCCGGAGTCGTTCAGCGGGATACCGTCGAAAGTCAGGCTGATACGGTCTGACGAGAAGCCGCGGATCGTCAGCTGGCCGCCGGCTGAACCGTAAGCGTCGTTGTTGGTGAAGGTCACGCCGGGGATGACGTTGATGCTGTCGAGCACCGTCTGGCCGGGATTGTTGCGACCCAGCTGTTCGGTGGTCAGGACCTGCTTCGCCTTCGAAGTGTCAGGGACAACCACTCCTTCGACACCGTCCTGCCCGGCACGAGCGCCGCTGACGATGATGACCGATTCCTCGAAGTCGACCGAACCGGTGGACTGTGCGTGGGCGGCCGCCGACAAGCCGATCGTGCTTGCGGCGAGGAGATACCTGACTTTCATGACGGGGGCCCCTGTCTGGCTTTTGCGGAATGCCGTTGCGTTAGAAACGATTCGGGACAGGACAAGGTCTAAATTGCGACAGATTTGCTGCAGTCCGATGCGATCCCGCCCTCCACAGCTTATCCACAATATGGAGATTGATTTTACAGCATTTTTCTAATGTTGCCGCGCTGCAACATACGCGACGCAATCGATTTCCCGCAGTCGAATCAAACCAGGTTTATCTCGCGCAGGCGCTGCATCAGGTAGTCGTGCGCCGTGATCGGCGACTCGGCGG
>CALCBC010000080.1 GCA_937898525.1 uncultured Sphingomonadales bacterium | reverse complement strand
GGCAGCAGGGATGGAACGCTGGAAAACCGCTGCCTGTTGCCTGCTGCCTCCCGCCTCTAATAGCTCGCCCCGTCTACGAACCGCGTTGGCAACCCCTCCCACATCGACCGTTCGAACATCCTCAGGTTGATCCCCATCCTCGGATAGTCGGGATCGACCGGCGTCCAGTGCGTCATGCAGCCGCAGGTCTGGCAGTGCCAGAGGTCGAGCGCGCAATCGCCCTGGCGGTAGGCGGTGCCCTCGCCCTCCACGGTGACCAGCTCCGGCGAACAATAGTGCCACAGCCCCGCAGTACGACGGCAGATCGAACAGTTGCATTCGGTGCGCTCCGCCGGCGTGTCGCGCAGGGCGAGGCGAATGCGTCCGCAGTGACAACTGCCGTGGTATTCAGTCATCGGAGCATCTCCTCGACCCAGGCCGGCACCAGCTCGCTCGCCGGCCCGAGCCGCGTCTCGTCGAACCATACCGAACCCTGGCTCCGCTCCAGATTGAGCTCGAGCGTGCGTGCGCCGGCGCTCTTGGCCTGCTGCACGAATCCGGCCGCCGGATAGACCGCGCCCGAGGTACCGATCGAGACGAACAGGTCCGCGCGGACGAGCGCGGCGAAGATATCGTCCATCCGGTAGGGCATCTCGCCGAACCAGACGATATCGGGCCTGAGCGCGGGCTCTCCGCAGGCCGGGCACGGCGGCCGGTCGCGCAGCGTGCCTGTCCAGCGGTGGCGCGCGTCGCAGGCGGTGCACCAGGCCGACAGGCCTTCGCCGTGCATGTGCAGCACCCGCCGCGCGCCGCCGCGCTCGTGCAGGTCGTCGATGTTCTGGGTGACGATCAGCAGCTCGCCGTCCCACGCCTCGTCGAGCCGCCCGAGCGCGCAGTGCGCGGCATTGGGCTCCGCGTCGAGGATGTTGCGCCGGCGCTCGTCGTAGAACCGCTGCACGAGGTCGGGATCGCGGCGGAACCCCTGCGGCGAGGCCACGTCCTCGACCCGGTGGTCTTCCCAAAGCCCGTCGTCGGCGCGGAAGGTCCTGAGGCCGCTTTCGGCGCTGATTCCGGCGCCGGTGAGGATGACGATGTTGCGGATGCCGTCCATTCGCCGCATGAAGCACGCGCACTAACGGAGGCGCAATGGCCCGCATCGGCATCATCGGCAGCGCAGGACGCATGGGCCAGGCACTGGTCAGGGCGATCGCGGAAGCCGGACACGAGTGCGCGGGCGGCGTCGACCGGGGCGGCGACGTGGCCGCGCTGGCCGACCGCAGCGATGCGCTGGTCGACTTCTCCGCTCCCGCGGCGCTCGACGCCAACCTCCACGCGGCGATCGGCGCTGGCGTCCCGATCCTCGTCGGCACGACCGGGCTCGACGAGCGCAACCACGCGACAATCGATTCCGCTGCGCTCGCCGTGCCGGTGCTGCAGACCGGCAATACCTCGCTCGGCGTCACGCTACTCGCCTACCTCGTGCGCGAGACGACCTCGCGGCTCGGGCCCGAGTGGGACGTCGAGGTGCTCGAGATGCACCACCGGATGAAGGTCGACGCGCCGTCCGGCACCGCGCTGATACTCGGCGAGGCGGCGGCCGAGGGGCGGGGGATCGATTTCTACGCGCCCGAGAGCCCGGCGCGGCACGGCCACACCGGGCCGCGCGAGCCCGGCACGATCGGCTTCGCCTCGCTGCGCGGCGGCACGGTCGCCGGAGAGCACAGCGTGATCCTCGCCGGCCCGCAGGAGCGGCTCGTGCTGTCGCACACCGCCGAGGACCGCATGATCTTCGCCCACGGCGCGGTGCGCGGCGCCGCCTGGCTGATCGGCCGCGAGCCTGGCCGCTACACGATGGGGCAGGTGCTCGGGCTTTGACGCGGGACCAGGTTTTCGAGTTCTTCCGCCGGCTCGCCGAGGACAATCCCTCGCCCGAGACGGAGCTCGAGTTCGGCAATGTCTACCAGCTGCTCGTCGCGGTCGTGCTCAGCGCGCAGGCAACCGATGCGGGCGTCAACAAGGCGACGCGGCGTCTGTTCGAACAGGTGAAGACGCCGCAGCAGATGATCGCGCTCGGCGAGGAGGGTCTCAAGCAGCACATCAGGACGATCGGCCTGTTCAATTCCAAGGCCAAGAACGTCATCGCGCTCAGCGAGCGGCTCGTCGCCGAGCACGGCGGCGAGGTGCCGACCGACCGCGAGGCGCTGGTCAGGCTGCCGGGAGTCGGCCGCAAGACGGCGAACGTCGTGCTCAACTGCGCATTCGGGGAGGAGACTTTCGCGGTCGACACGCACGTGTTCCGCGTCGCCAACCGCACGGGTCTCGCCCCGGGCAAGACCCCCGAACAGGTCGAGGCACGGCTGGAGAAGCGTGTTCCGCAGCCGTTCAGGCGCCACGCGCATCATTGGCTGATCCTGCACGGCCGCTACACCTGCAAGGCGCGGCTGCCCGAGTGCTGGCGGTGCCCGGTCGTCGACCTGTGCGGCTACCGGAACAAGGTGCTCGAACCGCCCGTTGGCAGGAGGAGCAATTCGGCGGGCGGCTGACAGGAGAGACGCGATGAAGGCCGGTCTTCTGATTGTCGCCCTGGCCCTGCCGCTCGGCGCCTGCGCGGAAGACACCGAAACCACTGCCGAGGTGCGCGCGCCGGCCGTCGAGGCGCTGGGTGAACCGGTCGACTGCATCCTCACCTCGCGAATCCGCAACACCGTGGTGCACGACGATTACACGATCGATTTTCGCCTGACCGGTGGCGACGTCTACCGCAATACGCTGCCGGCGCGGTGCCCCTCGCTCGGTTTCGAGGAGCGATTCGCCTACGAGACGAGCGCGGGCAATCTCTGCGCGGTCGACACGATAACGGTGATCGACAGCGGCGCCGGCCGCGGCCTGCGTTGCGGGCTCGGCAAGTTCGTGCCCGTGCGCTACGTCGAGGACACGGAGGGCGGCTGATCCCTGGCGCTGAGCGCGCTGATCACCTGCGCGGCGACGAGGTCGCCGACGACATTGAGCGTCGTGCGGCACATGTCGAGGAACCGATCGACGCCGAGGATCAGCCCGATGCCCTCGGGCGGCACGCCGACGCCCGCGAGAATCAGCGCGATCACCGGCAGCGAGCCGCCGGGCACGCCGGCGGTGCCGATGCCCGCGAGGATGCACACGAACATCACGAACAGCTGGTCGCCGAGACCGAGCTCGACCCCGAAGAACTGCGCGAGGAACAGCACCGTCACGCCCTCGAACATCGCGGTGCCGTTCTGGTTGGCGGTAGCGCCGATCGTGAGCACGAAGCGGCTGATCTTCGGCGGCAGCCTCAGCTCGGTCTCGGCAACCCGAAGCGCCGTCGGCAGCGTGGCGTTCGAACTCGCAGTCGAGAACGCCATCACGCTCGCCTCGCGGGTCTCACGGAAGAACGCTATCGGGCTCTTGCCGGCGATTAACCGGAGCAGCGCCGGGAAAACCCCGAACATCTGCAGGCCGAGCGCGAGCAGCACCACGCCGACGAAGGCGGCAAGCTTGAACAGCAGGTCCCAGCCGAACTGAGCCGAGAGATTGAACATGAAACAGAAGATCGCGATCGGCGCGAGCTGGATGACGAGGCCGATCAGCTTCATCGCCACTTCGAAGACGCCCTCGATCGCGTCCTTCAGCACTGCGGTCCGGCGCGTCTGAACGAGCAGCAGGCCGATCCCGAAGAACAGCGCGAAGAACATCACCGCGAGGATGTCGTTGTTGCTCATCGCCTGGACGACGTTGCTCGGCACGATCGCGAGCAGCGCGTTGACCCCGGCCTGGCTCTCGACCGAGGCCTGGACGATGCTCGCCGCGCCCTCGCCGCCCTGGGCGAGCAGTTCGCGCGCCGCCGCCGGGTCGACTCCGTCGCCCGGCCGCAGCAGGTTGACCGCGGCGAGCGAAATCGCGACCGCGATCGACGAGACCACCACGGTGTAGGCGAGCGTGCGCAGGCCGATCGCCTTGAGCTCGCGAATCTCGCCCATCTCGGCGATCCCGACCACCAGCGCCGCGAACAGCAGCGGCAGCACGAGCATGAACAGCAGCCGGAGGAAGACCTGCCCGATCGGCCCGGTGACGTAAGTCACGATCCACGCGACCCACGCGGCATCGCGCGCGAGCGTGTAGGCGGCGAGCCCGGCGATCAGGCCGAAAAGGAAGCCGAGCAGGATGCGCCACTGCAGCCGGCCGTGCCCGATCGGTGCGGCCCCGCGGGCGATGTCGGCGGCGTCGGTGGTCATGGCTGCTCTCCCGTCAGCGCAGACAGCGCGATGCGGCGATAGATCCGCACCAGCGCCTCGAGGTCTTCGAGTGCTACGGCCTCGTCGCGCTTGTGCATCGTCGCGTTGGGCGGGCCGAAGTCGATCACCGGGCACAGGTCCCTGAGGAAGCGCGCGTCGGAAGTGCCGCCGCGGGTCGACAGTTCCGCCCTGATGCCGGTCTCCGCTTCGATCGCGGCGAGCACGATGTCCGACAGCGGGCCCGGCGGCGTCAGGTAGGATTCGCCCGAGATCACCGGGCGCGCGGTACCGCCGTGGCACGCGGCGATTTCCTTGACCCGATCGCCGAGCGCGGCGCCGGTGTGCAGGTTGTTGAAGCGGATCGAGATACGCGCGCGGGCGCGTGCCGGGATGACGTTGTGCGCCGGGTTGCCGACCTCGATATCGGTGATCTCGAGGTTCGACGGCTGGAACCATTCGTTGCCCTCGTCGAGAACGAGAGCGTCGAGCTCGGCAAGCAGCGCGACGAGCCGCGGCAGCGGGTTGTCGGCGAGGTGCGGGTAGGCGACGTGACCTTCGCGGCCTTCGACCTCGAGGAAGATGTTCACCGAGCCGCGCCGCCCGGGCTTCACCGTGTCGCCGAGACGGGCAACCGAGGTCGGCTCGCCGACCAGGCACATGTCGGGGATCTCGCCGCGTTCGCGGATCAGCTCGATCAGCGCGCGGGTGCCGTGGACCGCCTCGCCTTCCTCGTCGCCGGTAATGATCAGGCTGACCGTCCCGGCTTCGGCCGGGACCTCATCGAGCGCCGCGACCATGGCCGCGACCGAACCCTTCATGTCGACCGCGCCGCGGCCGTAGAGCAGCCCGCCGCGCCGCTCGGGCGCGAACGGCGGGCTCGACCAGCCCTCGCCCGGCGGAACCACGTCGAGGTGCCCGGCGAAGGCGAAGTGGCGGCTGCCCGGCGGGCCGCGACGGATCGCCAGCATGTTCTCGACCGTCCCGCCCGCGATGAACCGGTGGATCTCGAACCCGAGCGGCACGATCATCGCCTCGAGCACGTCGAACACCGGCCCGCGCGCGGGCGTCACGCTTTCGCAGGCGATGAGCCGTTCGGCGAGGCTCACGACGTCGCTGGTCATTCCCATCGGCAGCGAGGTAGACGAGGCGCCGCACGCTGACCAGCCGGAGGAGATGCGCCATGCCCAAGATCGATCTCGAGGCAATCCCGCAAAGCAACGCTACCGGTTACCCGCCACCTTACAACGAGGCCGTCGCCGGGCGCTGGGTCCGGCGACTGCGGGGCGTCGCGGGTCTCACCGAAATGGGCGCGAGCCACGTGGTGCTGAAGCCCGGCGCGTGGAGCTCGCAGCGTCACTGGCACGCGCTCGAGGACGAACTGGTGGTCATTCTCTCGGGCGAGGCGGTGCTGGTCGAAGACGGCGGCGAAACGGTGCTCCGCGCCGGCGACGTCGCGGCCTGGCCCAAGGGGGTGCGCAACGGCCACTGCCTGCAGAACCGCAGCGACGCCGATTGCAGCATGATCGCGATCAGCGCCGGCGACAGCGCCAACGACTACGGGGAGTACCCCGACATCGATCTCAGGTTCGACGGCGACGCCTACCTCCACAAGGACGGCACGCCCTACTGAAAAGAGGGACAGTCCCCCTTTTCGAACGAGCCGGAAAACAGGGACTGTCCCTCTTTTCGGTTCGGCGTCAGGCGACCTCGAACTGCTCGATCACCCACTGCTCGTCCTCGGCGCCCTGGATCCATTCCTGCATCCAGGCATGCTCCCACACCGCTTCCATGTAGGCCTGGGCGAAACCGGGAACGCCGATCCCGTAAGTCACGAACCGCGTGACCACCGGCGCGTAGAAGATGTCGGCCGCGCTGAAGGTGCCGAACAGGAACGGCCCGCCCTTGCCGAAACGGGCGCGGGCCTCGGCCCACAGGCCGAGGATGCGGACGATGTCGGCGCGCACCTCGTCGGTCAGCGCCAGGCCCTCGACCCGCTTGCGCACGTTCATCGGGCACATGCGCCTGAGCGGCAGGTACCCGCTGTGCATTTCGGCGACCATCGCCCGCGCCATCCCGCGCGCGGCGTCGTCCTTGGGCCAGAAGCGATCGCGGCCGACCTTGTCGGCGAGGTATTCGAGGATCGCCAGCGAATCCCACACGACCACCTCGCCGTCCCACAGCACCGGAACCTTGCCGGCGGACGGCTGGAACTCGCCGTCCTGCCGCTTCATCGCCTGCCAGTCATCGCCGTCGATGTGGACCGTCAGAGCCTCGAACGCGAGGCCCGACTGCTTCGCGGAAAGCCAGCCCCGGAGGGACCAGCTCGAATAGTTCCTGTTGCCGATGATCAGCTTCACGCGTGGCACCCCGTCTTGCCTGTGGGGCGGCCTAGGCATTCAGCCCCGGCCTGTCGACCCTGAACCGAGCGCGCCTCGGGCTACGCCCGTCAGGCTTCCGCATCCGCAAGGATCGCGGCCCGCAGCTCGGCAATGCCCATGCCCTTCTCGGCGCTGGTCACGTGCACCGTCGGATACGCGGCGACGTGCTTGCGCGCCTCGGCCTCGACCCGCGCGAGCGTCGCCGCGAGCTCGCTCGCCTTGACCTTGTCGGCCTTGGTCAGCACCAGCCGGTAGCCGACGGCGGCTTCGTCGAGCATCTTCATCATCTCCGCGTCGGGCGGCTTGATCCCGTGACGGCTGTCGATCAGCAGCAGGGTGCGGCGCAGCGGCTGCCGCCCTCGCAGGAAGTCGCGCACCAGCCGGCGCCAGCGCTCGACCACCTTGACCGGCGCCTTGGCGAAGCCGTAGCCGGGCATGTCGACGAGCCTGAGCCGCGTCGGCTGGCCGACCTCGAAGAAGTTGAGTTCCTGCGTACGCCCCGGGGTGACCGAAGCGCGGGCAATCGCCTTGCGCCCGGTCACCGCATTGATCAGCGAGCTCTTGCCGACGTTCGAGCGCCCGGCAAACGCCACCTCGGGAAACTCCGGCTCGGGCAGGAAGTCGAGCGACGGGGCCGAGAGCAGGAACTCGACCCGCCCGGCGAACAGCTTGCGGGCCTCTTCAGCGAGATCGGGATCGTCCATCGGCCTCCTAAACACCATCCGTCGTCCCCGTGAAAGCGGGGACCTCGTGCCGCAAGCGCGGCGAAAGTGGCATGCGGCCCCGGCTCTCGCCGGGATGGCGGTTGTTGTTATCCCTTCCCGTCCCGCTCGGCCGCGCGCGCCTTGTCGGCCGCCTCCTTCTGCGCCTGCGCTTTCAGCTGCGGGTGCTTCGAGTACAGGTAAGTCTGCTGCGCCAGCGTCAGCAGGTTCGAAGTGATCCAGTACAGCAGCAGGCCCGCCGCGAACGGCGCCATGACGAACATCAGGATCCACGGCATCAGCATGAACACCTGCTGCTGCACGGGGTCCATCGCCGCCGGGTTGAGCTTGAACTGCAGCCACATCGTCAGGCCGAGCAGGACCGCGAGCACGCCGATCGCGAGGAAGCTCGGCGGCGTGAACGGCAACAGGCCGAACAGGTTGAGGATCGTCGCCGGGTCGGGTGCCGAGAGGTCCTTGATCCACAGAACGAACGGCTTGTGGCGCATCTCGATCGCAATCAGCAGCACCTTGTAGAGCGCGAAGAAGATCGGGATCTGCAGGAAGATCGGCAGGCAGCCGGCGAGCGGGTTGACCCCCTCCTCCTTGTAGAGTCGGGCCATCTCCTGCTGCAGCTTGACCTTGTCGTCCTTGTAGCGCTCCTGCAGCGCCTTCATCTTCGGCTGCACCGCGCGCATCTGCGCCATCGAGGCGAACTGCTTCTGCGCGATCGGGAAGATCGCCGCGCGCACGATCACCGTCAGCAGGATGATCGCCACGCCGAAGTTGCCGGTCAGCGCGAACAGCTCGCGCAGCAACCAGAAGATCGGGTACATGATCCAGCGGAACCAGCCCCAGTCGATCGCGAGGCCGAATTTGCTGATCCCGGCGTCCTCGTAGTGGTCGAGGACCTGGCTTTCCTTCGCCCCGGCGAACAGCCGCGTCGTCCGGGTGACCTGCCGTCCCGGGGGAATCGTGACCGTGTCGTAGAGCAGGTCGGCGCGGTAGAGCCCGTTGCCGAGCCCGCGGAACACGCCCTTGGCCGTGGCTCCGTCCTGCGGGACCAGCACCGACAGCCAGTACGTGTCGGTGAAGCCGACCCAGCCGGTCCGCCCCTCTGGCTCGACCGGACCCTCGTCGTCGACGTCGTCGTAATCCCAGTCGAATTCCACCGCGTCGCCGAACAGTCCGATCGGCCCCGCGTGGACGTTGAAGGTGTCGCGGTCGGCCCCACGGCTCGTGCGGTTGATGAATGCGTAGGGCCGAACCGCGACCGATCCTTCGCCGGTGTTGATCACGGTCTGCTCTACGGTGAGCATGTAGTATTCGTCGATCGACACGCGCTGGACGAAGCGCTGCCCCTGGCCGTTGTCCCAGCTCAGTGTCACCGGCCGGTCCGGCGCGAGCGGCCCGCCCTCGGCCTGCCACACGGTCTGTGCGTCCGGCAGGCGGACGCCTTCGCCGACCCAGCCGAACTGGGCGAACTGCTGCGCCGGCGTGCCCGCCGGCGCGAACAGCCGGACCGGGCCCGAATTCCGTTCGACCGTCTGGCGGTGGGTCTTGAGCACGATGTCGTCGATGCGTGCGCCAACCGGGTTGATTGACCCGGCGACTTCGGGGGCGTCGATCGGAATGCGCTCGCCACTCGCGAGCGCAGCCTGCACATCCTGAACCTGGGCAGGAATGTCGCCTTCGTCGAGCGCGGCCTGCTGCGTCGGCGTGTCGGCCTGCGTGGTGACTCGCTCGCTTGGCGGCGGTGCCGGGTAGAGCTGGCCGACGACGAAGTCGAAGCCGAGCAGCAGCGCGAGGCACAGCACGATGGCAACGATGAAATTGCGCTGGTTGTCCAAGATGCGATCCTAAGCGAGATGTCGGTCCGGGCGTGCGCCCCGTGCCTCAAGGCACCGGGTCGTAGCCATGTCCCCCCCAAGGGTGGCAGCGCATTAGCCGCCTCAGCGCCATCCATCCACCCTTGATCGCGCCGTGCCGCTCGAGCGCCTCGATCGCATACTCGCTGCACGATGGCTGGTAGCGGCAGGTCGGCGGCAGCACCCGTGATGGCCCGAGTTGCCAGCCGCGGGCGACGAGGACGAGCAGGCGCTTCATCGCTTCGGCCCCGGCCGGCGGCGCGGCGCATCGCCCTTGCCCGCAGCCGCGCGGGCCAGCGCCTCGGCGAGCTCAGCGCGCAGCTTGCCGAAGTCGCGCTCGATTCCGCCCTCGCGGCCGATCAGCACGTGGTCGTGGTCGGGCAGGCCGGCGGCGGGAAGCGCCTCGCGCAGCAACTCGCGCAGGCGGCGCTTCATGCGGTTACGCACGACCGCGTTGCCGATCTTCCTGGTGACGGTGATGCCGTAGCGCTTGCCGAGCCCGCCGTTGGGCCGGGCCAGCAATACGAAGCCGGGGCGCGCGACCCTGAGGCCGTGATTGGCGGCGAGGAAATCCGCGCGGCGCCTGAGCACCGCGATGTCGGATGAGCGGGGGCTCAGCTCAGGCGCTGAGCTTCTTGCGGCCACGCGCACGGCGAGCGCGCAGCACCTTGCGGCCGCCCGGGGTAGCCTTGCGGGCGAAGAAGCCGTGCCGGCGTGCGCGGACGAGGTTGCTCGGCTGGAAAGTGCGCTTCATCGTCTGGGTCCTGAATTCAACGAAAACGGCCGCCCGCTTTGGGGGCGGCCTTCGATACCGGCGGGCGGTTAGAAGACTGTCAGGCCCAAGTCAAGGTAGGCGAGCCGGGGAGCCGCGGAAACCACCGGCACCGGTATCGGCGTCAGGAACACCGTGGCCGGCGCGAACGCGACCGGCGCGGACGCGAAGGGCGACACGGCGGCCGCGAACGCCGGCTCTGCCAGGGCGAAGACCGGGGCCGAGGCTGCGACTGCAGCCTCCGGCATCGTCAGGGCCGGCGGCGACGCCAGGACCACGGCGGGCTCGGGCGCTGCCACCCCGACGGGCACCGTCGAAACGGTTGTCGGCTCGACCGTCGCCAGGACGGGTGCCGGTGTCACGACTGCCGGCTCCGACAGCGCAAGGACGGGCGCAGGCGCCACCACCGCCAGTTCGGATTCCGCGAGCACCGGCCCGGAAGCCCCGCGGCCGACCCAGTTGCGCATCTCGGCGCCGCTGAGCCAGCGCGGCCGCTCGAACGGAGTCGAGTTGGTCATCGCGTAGAACGAGGCTGCCTGACCGGCGTTCATGCCCATCTCGCGGTAATAGGCGAAGTACTTGCGATGCTCGGGCGAATCGGCCGCGTAGTCCGAAGCGCCGCGGCCGTACTCGTCGAGCCAGGCGTGGACCGCGAATCGGGCGCGGTCGTCGATCGTCAGCGAGGTACCGGCCAGCGCCAGCTCGACAGCGCCCGAGCGCACCGAACCGCCCGCCGGCACGTCGATCGCCATCCCCGCGGCGCGGATCATCCGGCCGAGCGCGAGGTTGGCGCGGTCGTCGTAGGTGCCCGGGCACTCGACCAGGCGCAGCGTGGCAAGTCGCGGATAGTCGCGCAGCATCGCCTGAAACCATCCCGGCGAGCGCGAGTCGGTCGCGCCGACCAGCGCAGCGGTAGTGTCGTCGAGTACCCGGAAAGGTCCGTACGCGGCCCGGGCTTCGCGCTGGACGGTCGCCAGCGGGGAGGCGAACCGCACTGCGGCGGGCTGCGCGGTCGCAGGCTGCATGCGCAGCGGCACGTAAGCGTACCGGTAATAGTACGTCTGGGCTTCGGCCCGGGCGGGCGTGGTCAGAGCCGCAAGGACGGCGGCGAGCAGGAGAGCGAGGCGATACATGCCCGCATCGCTGCGCTCTCCTGCCTGCCTGGTGCTGAAGGATCATGGTTAATGGGCTGGTAAACCGTACAATTGCTGATCCGCGGCGCGGCGACCCTTCCGGGCCGGATGCATCTCCGCTCGACAGGTCGCCCCGGCAGGCTATCACCGGGCCCTGCAGCGGGGGGAAGGCGATGGTCGCTCTGGCGTCGACGGTGGCCTATCTCGGGCTCGACGCCCGTGCGGTCGAGGTGCAGTGTCAGGTCGCTCCGGGCCTGCCGAAGTTCCACGTCGTCGGGCTGCCCGACAAGGCGGTCGCCGAGAGCCGCCAGCGGGTCCACGCCGCGCTCGCCGCCATGGGGCTGTCGCTGCCGCCCAAGATCATCACGATCAACCTCTCGCCGGCCGACCTGCCCAAGGAGGGCAGCCACTACGACCTGCCGATCGCGCTCGCACTGCTGGCGGCGATGGGCGTGACCGATGCCGAGCAGCTGACCGACTGGGTCGCGGTCGGCGAGCTCGCGCTCGACGGGCGGATTGCGGCCTCGCCCGGCGTGCTGCTCGCCGCGCTCCACGCGAGCGAAATCGGCAAGGGGCTGATCTGTCCGGCGGGACAGGGCTCCGAGGCGCGCTGGGCGAGCGGCATCCCGGTCGTCGCCGCGCCGAACCTGATCAGCCTGCTCAACCATCTGAAGGGCGTGCAGCGACTGCCCGATCCGCCGCCGGGCGAGGTCGACGATCCCGACCACGGGCCGGACCTCCGGCTGGTCAAGGGACAGGAGACGGCCAGGCGTGCGCTCGAGATCGCTGCCGCCGGATCGCATAACCTGCTGATGATCGGGCCGCCGGGCGCGGGCAAGTCGCTGCTCGCCTCGTGCCTTCCGGGAATCCTCCCGCCGCTGACATCGGCCGAGGCCCTCGAGGTCAGCATGGTCGCGTCGGTCGCGGGCACGCTCGAAGGCGGAAGGATCAGCCGCACCCGCCCGTTCCGCGCGCCGCACCATTCGGCCAGCATGGCCGCGCTGACCGGTGGCGGATTGCGCGTACGGCCCGGGGAGGTCAGCCTCGCGCACCTGGGGGTACTGTTTCTCGACGAGCTGCCCGAGTTCCAGCGCGCCGTGCTCGACTCGCTCCGCCAGCCGCTCGAAGCGGGCAAGGTCGACGTCGCTCGCGCCAATGCACATGTGACCTATCCCGCGCGAGTGCAATTGGTCGCGGCAATGAACCCGTGTCGATGTGGGCACCTCGGCGACCCTGCTCTCGCCTGCAGCCGCGCGCCGCGCTGCGCGGCCGACTACCAGGCGCGGGTCTCGGGCCCGCTGCTCGACCGCATCGACCTCCATGTCGAGGTCGATCCCGTGCAGGCCGCCGACCTCGCCCTGCCGCCGCCGGCCGAGGGCTCGGCCGAGGTCGCCCGGCGTGTCGCCGAGGCGCGCGAGCGGCAGACGGCCCGGGGCATTCGCTCGAACGCCGAACTCGATGGCGAGGCGCTCGAAACGCACGCCACGCCCGACGAACCCGGCCGCAAGCTGCTGCTCCAGGCGGCCGAGGCCATGCGTCTGTCGGCGCGCGGCTACACCCGAATGCTGCGCGTGGCACGGACCATCGCCGACCTCGCAGGCGCCGAACAGGTGGGCCGGATCCACATCGCGGAAGCTCTCAGCTACCGACGCCAGGCACCGCGGGCCTGAGCGTCGTGACGGCGCTCAGCTATCGACGTGTTTCCATGCCAGCTCATGCCAGCCGATCTCGCGCCCATCGTGCGCGCGGATCGCGATGGGGGCGATCGGCAGACCGTCGCGCGCGTCGACCAGCATCGGGTTCGACGGCACGCGCAGCGTGTACTTCTCGCCCCATTGCCTGAGCGCGATCATCGCCGGCAGCAGGTCGCAGCCCTTTTCGGTCAGCCGGTACTCGACCTTGCGGCGGTCCTTTTCGCACGGGACCCGTTCGAGCACGCCGTGCTCGACCAGCCGCGCGAGCCGGTTCGAGAGGATGTTGCGGGCGATGCCGAGCTGGCCCGAGAACTCCTCGAAATGAACGAGACCGTTGAACGCGGCCCGCAGGATCAGGAACGACCAGCGTTCGCCCATCACTTCCAGTGCCTGCGGAAGGCCGCACGTGGCGGCCGCTTTCAGGTCCTCTCGCAGCTTGCTCATGCCCACCCTCTAACGGAAATTTCCGGCGAATCCACGGGCCGGGCGAATTTGCATTGCGACTCGCAACTGAATTGATATACGTATCGATCTGCAACTGACAATGATGTTTGGAAGAGGCCGGACATGCGCCGATTTCCCTTGCAGCTCGCCCTCGCACTGGGAACCCTCGCCGCAGCTCCGGTGCTCGCCCAGGCGCCGACGATGCGTGCGGAAATTGCGGCCGCCACGGACAGCGAGCGCGAGGTGATCGTCGACGGCCGGCTGTGGAATTGCAGCGGCAGCGTCTGCACCACCCGCGGCGACGACCCGCGCCCGGCGGTCGCCTGCCGGAAGCTTGCGCGCAAGGCCGGCCCGGTCGTCCGGTTCGCGACCTCGCAGGGCGAGCTCGACGCCGCAGGTCTCGCGGCCTGCAACCAGGATCACGAATAGGCTCCGCGTCCCCTCCCGACTCCATCTCAGGGACGCATCCCTCGGCCCCCGCGATCACCCCCCCTGCGCGGGGGCCATTTTCATCTCAGGCCAGCAGACCGCACCCGGCGAGCTGGCGCTCGAGCTCGGCGGCATCGGTGAACAGGTGCGCCTGCCACCCCCGCGCGCGGGCGGCGGCGACGTTCGCCGGGTTGTCGTCGACGAAGAACAGCCGGTCCGCGGGAAGCCCGGCGCGTGCCTCGGCGATCGCATAGATTCGCGGATCGGGCTTGGCGACCCGCTCCTCGCCCGAGACGATGACGTCCCTGAACAGCGCGAAGATCGGCTGCTCGGCGCGGAAACGGACCCAGAACTCGGCACCGAAATTGGTCAGCGCGTAGAGCGGCACGCCGCGCTCGGCGAGCCGGCGAACGAGTTCGTGGGTGCCGGGGATCGGATGTGGCAGCGTTTCGAGGAAGCGCTCGACGTAGGCGTCGATCAGCGGCGCACGGTCCGGATGGCGCGCCTTCAGCTCGGGAACCATCTCGGCCAGCGGACGACCGCCGTCCGACTGGAAGTGCCATTCCTCGGTGACGACGTTGGCGAGGAACCAGTCGAGCTCGGCCGGATCGTCGATCAGCTTCTCGAACAGGTACCGCAGGTTCCAGTCGAACAGCACGCGGCCGATGTCGAACACCGCCGCTGCGGGGGCTTCAGGCACGCAAAAGGCCTCCGAATCGCCGGAGGCCTTCCGTGTCACCCCAGCCGCGAGCGAATCGCGGCGCGGCCGCCATCAGCCCTGGCGCGCCTTGAAACGGCGGTTGGTCTTGTTGATCACGTAGGTCCGGCCGCGACGGCGGATCACGCGGTTGTCGCGATGGCGGTCCTTGAGCGACTTCAGGCTGTTGACGATCTTCATCGGTCTCGATCCAAAAATAGAGCGGCACCGGAAGCGTTCCGGTGCCGGAATTCAGGTGTGCGCCCCTATGCGCGCACCAGTGGCGAGTCAAGCTGCGAGGCGAATCTCGCGCAGCTTGCGCTCCCACGCCAGCGCATGGGCCACGATCGTCTCGAGATCCGCAAATCGCGGCCGCCACGGCAAGGTGGCCCGGAGCAGCGACGGGTCCGAAACCAGTGCGTCGGGATCGCCAGCACGGCGCGGAGCGACGATCCGCTTCAGCCGCGTGCCAGCGACGCGGTCGACGGCGTCCAGCACCTCGAGCACCGAGAATCCGCGCCCATATCCGCAGTTCATCGTCAGCGAACGAGTGGGGTCGGTGCGAAGCGCTTCGAGCGCAAGGACATGGGCCTCGGCAAGGTCGCTGACGTGGATGTAATCGCGTACGCCGGTGCCGTCGGGCGTGGCGTAATCGGTGCCGTACACCGAGACGGCCGCGCGCTCACCGAGCGCGGCCTCGACCGCGACCTTGATCAAGTGCGTCGCGCCGACAGTCGACTGGCCGCTGCGGCCTCGCGGATCCGCCCCGGCGACGTTGAAGTAGCGCAACGCACAGTAGTTGATCGGATGGGCGCGCGCGACGTCGGCCAGCATCTGCTCTGTCATCAGCTTCGACCAGCCGTAGGGATTGATCGGCTGCCGCGGGCAATCCTCGCTGACGGGCGATACGGCCGGAATTCCGTAAGTCGCGGCAGTGCTCGAGAAGATGAAATGCGGTACACCGGCGGCGACGGCCGCCTCGAGCAGCGCGCGACTCTTGACCGTGTTGTTGTGGTAGTAGGCAAGCGGCTGCTCGACCGACTCCGGCACGACAATCGAGCCGGCGAAATGCATGATCGCTCCCGCGCCACCGCCGATCCCCTGCTCGGCGAAGATCCGTGCGAGGAGCTCCGCATCGGCGACGTCGCCTTGATAGAACGCGGCACCCGCCGGAACTGCAAAGCGAAAGCCGGTCGAGAGATCGTCGATCACCGCAACACGCCAGCCGCGGTCGAGCAGCGCCAGCACCGCGTGGCTGCCGATATAGCCGGCGCCCCCGGTGACGAGCACCGCCGCATCAGCCGCTACTGTGTTCCCGCTCATCGCCCCGGACTAGGCGGGATATGACGAAGAAAGGGTTAAGCCGGGGTTGCCGCGCGCTTGCAACCACTCGGCAGCTCGCGCGTAGTGCGTGCATGAAACGAATCGCGCTAGCTGCGCTCTGCGCAGCCTCGATCACGCTCGGCGCCTGCGCCACCTCTGCTTACGTATCCCCGGTCGAAGTCACGCGCTTCGTCGGCGAGCGGCCGCAGCAGCTCGGCTCGGGCCCGATCGCCGTGCGCGCGGGGCCGGGCGCCGACGGCGACTCGTTCGAGCTGGGCATGTTCCAGCAGGCCGTGGCCCGCGAGCTGCAGGAGCTCGGATATACCGTGGTCGAGGGGGATGCGCCGCAGGTCGCCGAGGTGTCGCTCGACTCTATGGTCGAGCAGCCGGGCCGTTCCCGCGGCCCGGTCAGCGTGGGCGGGGGCGTCGGCACCGGGTCGTACGGCTCCAGCGCCGGTGTCGGAGTCGGCATCGACCTGTCGCCGCGACCCAGCGAGCGCGTGCACCGCGAGCTTCGCGTGCGGATCAGGTCGGCGAGCGACGGTACCGCGCTGTGGGAAGGGCGTGCCCGGTTCACCGCCACCGCCAACAGCGATTTCGCCGCGAACGACGCGGCCGCGGCCAAGCTTGCCGACGCGCTGTTCGGCGGGTTCCCCGGCCAGTCGGGAGAGACTATCGAGGTTCGATGAACCCGATCCTCATCGACTCCGCCTTCGACAGCGGCAACATCGAAGTCCTTTCGATCGATGGCGCCACCGCCCGGCTGCGAATCCCGCGCGACAACCAGTCCGACTTCTACCAGTGGTTCCACTTCCGCGTGGCCGGCACTGCGGGGCGCGAGCTGACGCTGAAGATCGGCGACCTCAACGGTTCGGCCTACCCCGACGGCTGGCTCGGTTACCGTGCCTGCGTGTCCGAGGACCGCAGCTGGTGGGGCCGCGCCGATACGACATTCGACAAGGACGAGGACGGCGGCACGCTGACCATCCGCCACGCGCCCGCCGGCGACCTCGCCTGGTTCGCCTATTTCGCGCCCTACTCGCTCGAGCGGCATCACGACCTCGTGTCCGAGGCCGCGGCCAGCGAAGGCGTCGCCTACCGCTGCCTCGGCCACAGCCTCGACGGCCGGCCGATCGACTGCCTCGTCATGGGCGAGGGCGAAATCCCGGTGTGGCTCTATGCGCGCCAGCATCCTGGAGAATCGATGGCCGAATGGTGGATGGAAGGCGCGCTCGAGGCGCTGTGCGACCCGGCCGATCCCGTGGCCCGCGTGCTGCGCGCGAAGTGCCGGCTGCACGTCGTGCCGAACTGCAACCCCGACGGCTCGTTCCGCGGGCACCTGCGGACCAACGCCGCGGGGGTCAACCTCAACCGCGAATGGCACGAGCCGAGCGCCGAACGCTCACCCGAGGTGCTGGCGATCCGCAACGCGATGGACCAGACCGGCGTGCGCTTCGCGATGGACGTCCACGGCGACGAGGCAATCCCGGCCAACTTCCTCGCCGGCTTCGAGGGCATCCCCTCGTGGTCCGACGCGCTCGGGGAGGAGTTCCGGCGCTTTCGCGCGATCCTCGACCGGCGCAGTCCGGACTTCCAGACCGCCAGGGGCTATCCGGAGGCGGCGCCGGGCAAGGCCAACCTGTCGATGAGCACCAACCAGCTCGCCGAGCGTTACGGCGCCTGCTCGATGACGCTGGAAATGCCGTTCAAGGACCACGACGACCTGCCCGATCCCGAGCAGGGCTGGAGCCCCGAGCGCAGCAAGCTGCTCGCCCGGGACTGCCTCGCCTCGCTCGCCGAATGGCTCGATGGCTAGTTGCGCGTGCCCTTGACCGGGATCGACCCGAAGTCCGAGTTCGCCGTCGCCGTCAGCGTGTCGCCCTCGACGGTGCCGGAGTAGTTGAGCACGATCGCCTGGCCCTGGAAGTCGATCGTGCGCTTGAACGAGAACTTGTCTCCCTCGACGCTCACGTCGCTGATCGTGCTTGCCATCGCGGGCGCGGGCTGGCCATCGGGCCCGGTCTGCGGCACATCGACCATCTCGATCGTGTAGCCGTCGCCGCTCTGCGCGATCGTCAGCGTCGCCTTGAACGTGCCGAAGTCGGTCATCGCCTCGGTCGCCCAGCTGCCGACCGCCGGCGAGCCCTGCGCCAGGGCCGGCGCGGCCAACAGCGAAGCGGCGGCGAACGCTGCGGCATAACGGAAAATTCTCGACATCTGCTCCCTCCCTCGACGGACGATCCGCCACTCCGGCGATCCTAATCGACCGGCCGGGCCCCGACAACGCCGCGATTGGCGTGGCTCGTCACGGCATTTGACTGACGGTGGAAAGGCGTGCTTCGGGGCGGGCGACAAGGAGAGACGTGACATGGCGCTGCGCCCCGATATCGATCCCGACGGCCTGCTCGAATACTCGGTCGTGTTCACCGACCGCTCGCTCAACCACATGAGCCAGGCGTTCCAGCAGGTCATGCGCGAGATTCATGCCACGCTGTGCGAGGTTTACGGCGCGCACCGCGCGGTGATCGTGCCGGGCGGCGGGACCTACGCGATGGAATCCGTCGCGCGCCAGCTCGTCACAGGGCGCAAGGCGCTGGTGATCCGCAACGGCTTCTTTTCCTACCGCTGGAGCCAGATCTTCGAGGCCGGCTCGATCCCCACCAGCGAAGTCGTGCTCAAGGCGCAACGCCAGGGCGCCGGTGCACAGGCGCCGTTCGCGCCGCCGCCGATCGAGATGGTCATCGCCTCGATCCACGCCGACCGCCCCGACGTCGTCTTCGCGCCCCACGTCGAGACCGCCTCGGGCATCATCCTGCCCGACGCCTACGTTCGCGCGGTGGCCGACGCCGCGCATGAGATCGGCGCGCTGTTCGTGCTCGACTGCATCGCCTCGGGCGCGGTGTGGGTCGACATGCGCGAAGCCGGCGTCGACGTGCTGATCTCTGCGCCGCAGAAGGGCTGGTCGGCGCCGCCCTCGTCCGGCCTGGTCATGCTGACCGAGGAAGCACTCGAACGCTGCAGGGCGGCGCAGTCGACCAGCTTCGCGATGGACCTCATGAAGTGGAACGCGATCATGGAAGCCTACCTCGGCGGCGGCCATGCCTACCATGCGACGATGCCGACCGACGCGCTGCGCGCGTTCCACAAGTCGATGCAGGAAACCCGCGAGATCGGCTTCGACACGCTCAAGGCCGCGCAGTGGGAGCAGGGCAATGCCGTGCGCCGGATGCTCGCCGAACGCGGCGTCACCTCGGTTGCGGCCGAGGGTTTTGGCGCGCCGGGGGTGGTGGTCAGCTACACCGACGACCCGGAGATCCAGAACGGCAGGAAGTTCGCCGCGCACGGGCTGCAGATCGCGGCCGGCGTGCCGTTGCAATGCGACGAAGGGCCCGAGTACCGCAGCTTCCGGCTCGGCCTGTTCGGGCTCGACAAGCTCAAGGACGTGCCCGCGAGCCTGGCCCGGCTCGAAGCGGCGTTCGACGCGGTGTTCCAAGCGGCCTCGGCCAGGTCTGCCGGGCAATAACGCGCAGCGAACTCGGCGTGCGGCGGCAGCGCCTGCGCAGCCGCCTCGACCTCGCCAGCGATCCTGCGGATCTTGCCCGCAGGTTCCCATGGCCGCAGCATGGCGCAATTGCCACCGCCGGCAAGCCTGCCTTGCGCCCCGCACCCCGGCATGCCACCAACACCGCGTGACGACGGGATCGGGGGACAACGTCGCGGCCGCCTCGGCCGACAGCTTCGCCAGAGACTGGCAGGCGCTTCGCGCGGATGCGCAGATCCAGTTCGCTCCGCTCGAGCTGCCCGAGAATCCTCCGCCTCCCGGCTGGCTCGACGATCTCCTGCGGTTCCTCGGGCGCATTCTCGGACCTGCCGCCGAACCGACGCTCTGGATTCTCGCAGCGATTGCCGTCGGGCTGATCGCGCTCGTCCTGTGGCAGGTGCTCGCTCCGATGGTCGAGGAGCGGCGCAAGGCCGGCGAAGGCCAGGCCGACGCCGCACCCGAATGGGCGCCCGATACCCACGAAGCGCTCGCGCTGCTCGAAGAGGCCGACCGGCTCGCCGCCGAAGGGCGCTACGACGAGGCGACGCACCTGCTGCTCCAGCGGAGCGTCGGCCAGATTGCTGCCGCCCGCCCCGACCTGCTCGATCCCTCGAGCACGGCGCGCGAGATAGCGGTCATGCCGGCGCTGCCCGAAGCGGCGCGTCGCGCCTTCGCGGTGATCGCCGAACGCGTCGAGCGCAGCCTGTTCGCGCTGCGCAACCTTTCGGCCGAAGACTGGCACGCGGCCCGAGCCGCCTACGCGGACTTCGCACTTGCGGCGCGCCGCGAAGCGCTGGCACCGGCATGAGCCGCGGCGCCTCGCCTTTCTCGCCGCGCGCGATCCTCGCCGTTCTGGTGGTCGGGGCCGCCGCCTTCCTGCTGTTTCTCTACGCGATCGGCGCCGGATGGACCGGCCGCGAGGACCAGAACGGCGGCGCGCATGCGGCAGCCAACGGCCTCAACGGCTTCGCCGGGCTCGTCCGCCTGCTCGAGGCGCAGGGCCACGAGGTCGAGCTGTCGCGCAGCAAAACGCGGCTGCAGGACGAGGGCCTGCTCGTGCTCACGCCGCCGATATACGCCGACGGCGAACGCATCGCCGAGGTCATCCGCGCACGCCGATATGACGGACCGACGCTGGTGATCCTACCCAAGTGGCCGGCGATGGAGGCATCGGGGATTCCCGGCGTCGATGCCCGGCGCGGCTGGGTCTTGCTCGGCAGTCCGGTGGCCCCCAGGTGGATCGACGAGCTCGAAGGGCTCGGCGACGCGGAAATCGCGATCGGCGAGCGACGCCGCTGGGAGGGCATGGGTCTCGCGGGGACCTTTCCCGAGCCGGACAAGGTGCTGTCGCTCGACGCGTCGTCGTACCTGCCGCTGGTGACCGACGAGCGCGGCGACCTGCTTGCGGGTTATCTCTCGGACCGCGGCTCGTACCCGGTGCTGGCCGGGGCGGCGGGCATGCCCGACCGCGATCCGGACGAACTCGATACCGACGACGACCTCTGGCCCGTGGTGGTGGTCGCCGAGCCCGACCTGATGAACAACTACGGCCTCGCCGACCGCGAGCGTGCCCGGCTGGCCCACGCGATCGTCGACGCGGCGCTCGAGGATTACGAATTGCCGATCGTGTTCGACCTCACTTTGCCGGGCCTCGGACGCGGCGAGAACCTGCTGACGCTGGCGTTCAGGCCGCCCTTCCTCGCGGCGACGCTGGCGCTGTTGCTGGCGGCGATCGTCGTCGCCTGGCGCGGGTTCCGCCGCTTCGGCCCGCCCGTCGCCGAGGCCCCGGCGCTGACGATGGGCAAGCGCCAGCTGGCCCGCAACAGCGCTGCGCTGATCGAGCGCGCGCGCCGGTTCCACCTGCTCGGCCCACCCTATGCGGCGATGGTCACGCTGCGCCTCGCCGAGGCGCTCGGCCTTCGCGAATCCGACCCCGAGGCCCGCGAGGCGGCGGTCGACCGCGCGCTCGCTGCGCGAGGAATCGCCGACGACTTTGCCGCGCAGGTCGAGGCCTTGCGCCGCGCCCGCCATTCAACCGAATTGCTGCGCGCCGCGGGCGCGCTCCGCGCCATCGAAAGGACGGTTTCCCCATGACCCTGTCGCTCGACGACACCCGCAAGCTGGCCGACTCGATTCGTGCCGAGATCGCGAAGGCGATCGTCGGCCAGGAGGACACGGTCGAGCACCTGCTGATCGCGCTCGTCGCCCAGGGCCACGTGCTGCTCGAAGGCCCGCCGGGCACGGCCAAGACCTTCCTCGCACAATGCTTCGCCGCTTCGTGCGGGCTCGACTTCGGGCGCATCCAGTTCACCCCCGACCTGCTCCCGGGCGACATCCTCGGCTCGAACCTGTTCAACTTCCAGACCAGCCAGTTCACGCTCACGCGCGGGCCGATCTTCCACGAGCTGCTCCTCGCCGACGAGATCAACCGCACCCCGCCCAAGACCCAGGCCGCGCTGCTCGAGGCGATGCAGGAACGACGGGTCACGCTCGACGGGGAGACTCATCCGCTGAGCGAGCGGTTCATGGTCGTCGCCACGCAGAACCCGATCGAGAGCCAGGGCGTCTACCCGCTCCCCGAAGCGCAGCTCGACCGCTTCCTGTTCAAGCTGCTGGTGCCGTACCCGAGCGCGGAGGAGGAAGCCGCGATCGTCCGCCGCTTCGGCGAACGCAGCGGCCCGCCGCGCCCGGCCGAGTTCGGCATCGCCACGGTCGCCGACGCCGAGGCGCTCGCGGCGGCGCAGGCGGCGGTCAAGACGGTCACGCTCGCCGACGAGGTGATCGGTTACACGGTGGCGCTGGTCCGCGCGACGCGCGGCAACCGCGACATCGCCAGCGGCGCGAGCCCGCGCGCCGCGGTGCTGCTGGCCAATGCCGCGCGGGCGCGCGCCGCGCTCCATGGCCGGGACTACGTGATCCCGGACGACGTCAAGGCGCTCGCCGTGGCGACCCTGCGCCACCGCCTGCTGCTGTCGCCGGCAGCGGAGATCGAAGGCAAGCAGGTCGAGGAACTGGTCGCCGGGCTCGTCGAACAGACCGAGGCGCCGAAGTGACCTGCCGACGCTCGATCCTCCCTCTCCCGATGCGATGGGGACGTGGCGCCGGCCATGGCCCGGTGACGGTGGAGCTCGCCGCGCGACTGGGGCTGCGCCGCCGCGTCCCTCAACCAGTGCCGGGCGAGGCCCGGGACCGGTCCCGCTCCCCGTTCGGCTGCGCCGAACAGCGAGGACCGGGAGCATGAGATCCCCCATCGTCCCCTCCGGCCTCTCGCTCGTGCTGCTGGCGCTGCTTGCACCGGCCGCCGTGGTGATCGCCGCGACAGCGCCCGACGCGTGGGTCGCGGCGCCGCTTGCCGGGCTGATCCTGCTGGCGTTGATCGTGCTCGACGGCCTGCTCGCCGGGCGCCTGCGCGAGATGCAGGTCGACGTCCAGTCCGACGCCGAGGTCGGCCAGGCGCTGACCGTTACCGTCCTCGCCGAGTTCGTCCGCCCCGGGACCGCGCCCGAGGCCGCGCTGGGTTTCGACCCGCGGCTCGGCGAGCGCGGCGCTGCGCGCTTCCCGCTCGCCGCCGATGCCGTTCCCGGAATCTGCTCGGGTACCGCCGAGCTCGTGCCCAATCGCCGCGGAACTGCCCTGGTGCAGGGCCTCTGGCTGCGCTGGCCTGGCCCGCTCCGGCTTGCCCACCGCCAGGTCTACCGCCCGCTCGAACGGCCGGTGCGCGTCTGGCCCGACCTCTCGCCGGTCCGCTCGCCGATGTTGCAGGCGTTCCTGCGCGACGCGCAGTTCGGCCTGATCGCCCGGCGGATTCGCGGCGAAGGCACCCAGTTCGAGGCGCTCAGCGAGTACGAGCCCGGGATGGACCGCCGGCGGATCGACTGGAAGGCGAGCGCGCGCCACACGCGGCTCTATGCGCGCGAGAACGAGGCCGAGCGGGACAACCAGATCGTCTTCGCCTTCGACTGCGGCCAGGCGATGTGCGAACCGGTCGACGGCCTGCCGCGGATCGACCGCGCGGTCTCGGCAGCGCTGACTGCAGCCTATGTCGCGCTCAAGGGCGGCGACCGGGTGGCCCTGTTCGCCTTCGCCGCACAGCCCGAGCTGCTGACCCCGTTCGCGACCGATTCGCGCGCATTCCACCGCCTGCAGACCGCCGCGGCCGGGATCGACTATGTCCCGCGCGAACCCAACTTCACACTCGCGCTCGCGACGCTGACCGCGCGACTCCGCCGCCGCTCGCTGATCGTGCTGTTCTCCGACTTCGCCGACCCGACCTCGGCCGAGCTGATGGTCGAGAGCGTTGAGCGGCTCGTGCGCCACCACCTGGTGATCTTCGTGACGATGCAGGACTCCGAGCTGTCCGAGCTGGCCGGGGCCGAGCCCGGCACGCTGCGCGACCTTGCCACCGCGGTCGCCGCCGACGGCCTCGCCCGCCAGCGCGCGCTCGTGCTCCAGCGCCTGCGCCGGCTCGGCGTCGACGTGATCGAGGCGCCGTGGCAGGCGATCGGCTATCGCCTGATCGACCGCTACCTTGCCGCCAAGCAGGCGGAGGCGGTCGGATGAGACAGGTGCGGACGTCCGAGCAACCCCGGAGGCTTTGCTGAGATGGCTCTCGCGCTGTTCCGCAAGGCCGAGATCGAGGCACCGCCCGACGTCGAGGCGGCCTCGCTGCGGTCGGATCGCTTCCGGCTCGAACGGGAGACCGACTGGCGCCGGCTCGAGGCAATCGTCGAGGCGCTCGAGCGGAACCGGCTGCGGCGGATCTCCGACGACGACCTGCTGGCGCTTCCGGTGCTCTACCGGCAGGCGGTCTCGAGCCTTGCTGTCGCGCGCGAGACCTCGCTCGATGCGGCGACGCTGGCCTACCTCGAGGGGCTGGTCCGGCGGGCCTGGTTCCAGGTCTACGGTCCGCGCACCTCGTTCGGCGCCTGGTTGCGGCGCTTCCTCACCGGCGGGTGGAGCGCGGCGGTGCGCACGCTGTGGCTCGACCTGTGCATTGCCGCGGCCGTGATGGTCGCAGGCACCCTGGCCGGCTGGCTGCTCGTCGCGCGCGACCCCGAGTGGTACTACGCGCTGGTCGGAGAGGCGGCCCAGGGCCGCACGCCCGGCGCGGGGCGCGAGGCGCTCGCAGAGACGCTCAAGGGTACCGCGAGCGGCGAGGGGCTGACCGTGTTCGCCGCCTACCTGTTCTCGAACAATTCGGGCGTGACGATCATGGCCTTCGCGCTCGGTTTCGCCTTCGGCATCCCGACGCTGCTGCTGCTGATCCACAACACGGCGATGCTCGGGGCGATGCTGTGGGTGTTCGCCGAGGCCGGGCTCGGCTGGGAGTTCGCCGCCTGGCTGTCGATCCACGGCACCACCGAGTTCGGCGCGATCCTGCTCGGCGGCGCGGCGGGGATCCACATCGGGCGCAGCATGGCCTTCCCCGGCGAGCGCGCGGTCCTCGCCGCGGCTTCGGAGGCCGGGCGGCTGACCGCGCAGGTCATGGTCGGCGCGGTGCTCATGCTGATCGTCGCCGGGCTGCTCGAAGGCTACGGCCGCCAGCTGATCGAGGAGCCGCTTGCCCGCGGCGCGGTCGGCGGGACCATGCTGGTGTTCTGGATCGCCTATTTCCTGCTCGGGCGCGCCCGGCCCGCGCCGCACGAGACATGACCGCCGCGATCGCCCCGCAGAGCGCGGTCGCCGCCCGGCGGCGCGAGCTCGTCACGCCCGAAGGGCTGGCGCTGCCGTTCACCGTCGCCAGCCGCGGAGCGCGCGCGGGGGCGCTGATCCTCGACCTGACGCTGATCTTCGTCGGCTTCACGGTGCTGTTCTTCCTGTTGCTGGCGATGGGCCTCGGGGTGTTCGACCTGGCCAATGCGGAACGCATCCCCGCGCTGGAGTTCATCGCGGTGGTGATGATCCTGCTCGTGTTCCTGACCCGCTACGGCTACTTCCTGGCCTTCGAGCTCGGACCGCGCGGGGCCACACCGGGGAAGCGGGCCCTGGGCATTCGTGTCGCCGCCCGCGGCGAGGGCCGCCTGACCGCCGAGGCGATCATCGCCCGAAACCTGATGCGCGACGTCGAAGTGTTCATCCCGACGATGTTCCTGCTCTCGGGCATGGGATCGGACTTCGGCGTGGCCGGCCTCGCCGCCTCCGCCTGGCTCATGGTCTTCGTGCTCTTCCCGTGCTTCAACCGCGACAACCTGCGCGCAGGCGACCTCGTCGCCGGAACGTGGGTGGTCGAAACGCCGCGGCACAAGCTGGCGCAGGCGATGTCGATCGCGCCCGACCGCACCGCGACCTATCGCTTCGGCGAGGCCGAGCTGTCGGTCTATGGCGAGCACGAGCTGCAGGTGCTCGAAGGCGTGCTCCGCCAGAACAACCGCGTGGCGCAACGCCAGGTGGTCGAGGCGATCTGCCGCAAGATCGGCTGGGAACCCGGGACCGGCGACGACCGCGCGTTCCTCGAGGCCTTCTACGCCGCCCTGCGGGCGCGGCTCGAGCAGAACATGCGCTTCGGCAAGCGCAAGAGGGACAAGTACGACGCGCAGGGCTAGCGGCGGGCGCTAGAACGTCATCGCAAAGCTCATCCCGCCGCCACCGGTGTCGCCCCACACCGCGATCGTCGCGCGCCGGTCGGGATGGCGGTCGGCGAACAGCACCCCGGAGACCCCGCCGATCGCCGCGCCCGCAAGCACGTCGCGCCAGTGGTGCTTGCGCGCCTCGACCCGGCTGAGCCCGGTGAACCCGGCGAGCGCCAGGGCCGGCACGCCTTCACCGGGACCGCGTCGGCGGTAGATGCTGCTCGCCGCGGCAAACGCGGTAGCCGAATGCGCCGAGGGAAAGCTGCGGCGATTGCTGCCGTCAGGCCGCTCGGCGTCGACCAGGTGCTTGAGCAGCTGCGACACGCCCTGCGCCGATGCGATCGAGATTCCCGCCTGCAGCGCGCCGTTCTCGTCGCCCTGGGCCAGCGGCACCGCGACCGACCAGGCGACCAGCGTGCCCACGGCGAGGTCGCTCGCCAGTCCCCAGTCGCGTTCGTCGGCTTGCGCCGGCTGGGCGGCAGCGAGCGCCGCGGGCGCCAGTAGCAGCGCGCAGCGGCCGCGCAGGCTCACTCTTGCGGGTCCGCCGCGAAGATCGCCACCTCGCGCGCCCCGCTGCTGTCCGCCCGCCCGCGATACATCCCCGGTGTGTTGAACGCGAACACCGTGGCCCCGTCCGGCGCGGCAACGATCACGCCACCGTCGCCGCCGAGCACGCCGATCTCGGCGATCACCGTGTCGGCCGCCTGCTGCGCGCTCTCGCCGAGCAGGCGCATCCGCGCGCAGATTTCGTGCGCGGCCCCGGCGCGGATGAAGAACTCCCCGGTCCCGGTGGCCGAGACCGCGCAGGCCCGGTCGTCGGCGTAAGTGCCGGCGCCGATCACCGGCGAATCGCCGATCCGCCCCCAGCGCTTGCCTGTGAGGCCGCCGGTCGAGGTCGCCGCGGCGACGTGGCCCTGGCCGTCGACCGCCACGGCGCCGACGGTGCCGTACTTGAGATCGACGTCGAACCAGCCGACGTCGCGCGTCTTGAGCTCCTGCAGCTGCCGCCAGCGTTCGGGCGTCGAGAACCAGTCAGGCGCGACCAGCTCGAGCCCCTTGTCGCGAGCGAAGTCCTCGGCTCCGGCGCCACTCAGGAACACGTGCGGGCTGTCCTCCATGACCTTGCGTGCGAGCCGCACCGGGTTGCGCGCGCGGCTCACGCCGGTGACCGCGCCCGCGGCGCGAGTGCGGCCGTCCATGATCGAGGCGTCGAGCTCGTTGGTGCCGTGGTAGGTGAACACCGCGCCGCGTCCCGCGTTGAAGCGCGGATCGTCCTCGAGCACGACCACCGCCGCCTCGACCGCGTCGAGCGCACTGCCGCCTTCAGCCAGCACCTGGGCTCCGGCATCGAGCGCGGCGCCGAGCGCGGCCTCGTACTCGGCTTGCTGCTCGGCGCTCATCCGCGCCCGGTCCATCGTCCCGGCGCCGCCGTGAATGGCGAGGCTCCAGCCCATCGTCGTCTCCTGCGCGCGCCCCGTCGCCGCCCAGGCGCCGAGCGCGAGGGCGAGAACCGGCACGATCCATCTTGTCAGCATGCCCGCCGACGTAGCACAGCATGGCCGTGACCACCTATCGCCCACAGCGCTATCGCATCGTCGAGGACGACCTCTCCGGGCCCGCAGTGGCAGCGCTGCTCGAGCTGCACCTCGACGAAATGCACCAGTGGTCGCCGCCCTGCAAAGTCCACGCGATGCCCATCGAGCGGCTGCGCGCCCCCGACGTGACGTTCTATTCGGCCTGGGACGGCGACACCCTCGCGGCGGTGGGCGCACTCAAGGAGCTCGGCGACCGCCGCGGCGAGCTCAAGTCGATGCGCGCCGCACCCGCCTATCGCGGCAAGGGCGCAGGCAAGGCGATGCTCGAGCACCTGATCGGCGAAGCGCGGGTGCGCGGCTACGCCTGGCTCGGGCTCGAGACCGGCCGTCCGGAGCCGTTCCTGCCGGCGCGCAGGCTCTACGAGAGCTACGGTTTCGCCGAGTGTCCGCCGTTCGGCGACTACGTGTCCGACGCGTTCTCGGTCTGCATGGACCGGACGCTTTGATCCTGCGGCCCGCCACCGAGGCCGACGTGCCCGCGCTCGCCGCGCTCGCGCGCGACAGCTTCGTCGCGGCGTTCGGGCACCTCTACAAGACCGAGGACCTGTCCGCCTTCCTCGATGAGTGGCGCACCGAGGACGCCTATCGCAAGGCGCTCGCCAATCCCGCCAAGCGCGTGCAGCTCGCCGAGCTCGACGGCGCACTGGCGGCCTACGCGCTGATCGTGTTCGGCCAGTCGTTCGACGAGCGCCCCGAACCCCGGCCCGAGCGCCCGGTGTTCCTGAGCCAGCTCTATTGCGCTCCCGGACTGTCGGGCCACGGCCTCGGCGCGAAACTGATGGACTGGGTCATCGCCGAGGCGCGCGCCTGGGGCGCCGACGCGATCCAGCTGTCGGTGTTCAGCGAGAACTTCGGCGCGCAACGGTTCTACCAGCGCTACGGCTTCGCCCATGTCGCCGACATCGGCTTTTGGGTCGGCAACCAACGCGACGATGAATTCCTCTACGAGCTGTCGATCGGGTGATCGGCGGGCGGGGCATCGCGCCAACGGCGGGCAAGCACGAACAGGACGGCCGGCCAGAAGATCGTATTGGCGATGTCCACCCAGGGTTCCATCGGCCTGATCGGCGGGCCGACGATCCGGTCGAGCACCTCGTTGGCGACGGCGAAGAACGCCACGACCGAGAGCGGTAGCGGCGAACGCATCTTGCGGCGCAGCACAAGCGAGGCGAGCACGAAGATCAGCAGGCCCGCGTGGACGTGCAGCAGGTCCTCCTGCGCGCCGGTCAGGGCACTCAGACTGCGTTTGAACGCCGAATAGCGCGAGGCGAGTTCGAACAGGAAAGCCGTCATGAGTCCCCCCGTTCGCGCAGTTGGACGCCGGCGTCCAGCAGCGAATTGCGGAACAGGCCCCGCGCGACGCTCGAAGGCCGCGGGCTAGGCGCCGGCGTCGTCGGTCTGCTCCCGATCGGGGGCCGCTCCCTCGTCCATGACCTTGCCCGGTTGGCGCGGACGCACCAGCGGCTCGGGCTGCGGGGTCTGCAGGTTGCCGCGCATCAGGTAGCGGCCGGCAGTGATGCCTCCGGCGATCTGCAGGTCGAGCCGCTCCGCATCGCGCCGGCGGACGTCGGCGATCGCCTCGTCGGCTTCCGATTCCTCGAAACCGAGGCCGACCAGCACCTCGCGCCCGAAGACCATCGCGGATTCGAACAGCTCGCGAATCTGGTAGTCGACGCCCGCCTTGACCAGCCGCAGCACGTGGCCGCGGTCGTAGGCCCGGACATAGAGCTTGGCGAGCGGGAACTCGGCCTTGCACAGCTCGACGATACGGTCGGCGACCTCGGGCTTGTCGACGCAGACCAGGATCGCCTCGGCCCGGTCGGCACCCGAGGCGCGCAGCACGTCGAGCCGGGTGCCGTCGCCGTAATAGACCTTGAAGCCGAACTCGCCGGCAGCACGGATCATGTCGACGTCGGTCTCGATCAGCGACAGCTCGACGTCGCGCGCGAGCAGCGACTGGCTGACGACCTGCGAGAAGCGCCCGAAGCCGATGAACAGCACCCGCGCGCGCAACCCGTCTGCGACCTCGATGCCTTCGAGCGAAGGCGGCTCGTCGCGTTGCAGCTTGCGGAGTGCAAGCAGCACAAGCGGCGTCAGCGCCATCGACAGGATGACGATCGCAGTCATCGTCGTGCCGATGCGCGGATCGAACAGGCCGACGGCGAGCGCCGCGGCGTAGAGGACGAAGGCGAACTCGCCGCCTTGAGCGAACAGGGCTGCGCGGCGGATGGCCTCGCGGTGCGGGCTGCCGAAGGCGCGCGCGACCGTGTAGATTCCAGCCGCCTTGATCGCCATGAAGGCGGCCACGCCGGAAAGCACCAGTGGCCACTCCGCGACCACCACCGCGAGATCGAGCGACATTCCGACGCTCAGGAAGAACAGTCCGAGCAGGATGCCGCGGAACGGCTCGATGTCGGCTTCGAGCTGATGGCGGAAAGTCGATTCGGACAGCAGCACTCCGGCAAGGAACGCGCCCATCGCCATCGACAGGCCTGCGCCCTGCATGAACAGCGCCGTGCCGAGCACGACCAGCAGCGCGGCCGCGGTCAGCACCTCACGCGCCCCGGTCTTGGCAAGCACCCGGAACATCGGGTCGAGCAGCCAGCGACCGGCGGCGATCACCGCGACGATCGCACCGAGGCCGAGAAGCACGCTTTGCCAGACCGGCGGCGCAGCCTCGCCACCGACCCCGTTCAGCGCGGCCCACAGCGCGACCAGCGCCAGCAACGGGACGATCGCCAGGTCCTCGAACAGCAGGATCGCGATCGCCCGCTGTCCGGCGGGCGTCCCGGTCTCGCCGTCCTCCTCGAGCAGCTGCACGATCACCGCGGTCGAGGACATCACGAAGCCCATCGCACCCGCCGCGGCAGCCGCCCACGGCAATCCAGCGGCAACGCCGAGCAAGGTCAGCAGCGTGCCACAGGTCAGGACTTGTGCCGCGCCGAGCCCGAAGATCGCCTTGCGCAACGCCCACAGCTTGCGCGGGCGCATCTCGAGCCCGATGATGAACAGGAACATCACCACGCCGAGCTCGGCCACCTGGAGCAGCGCTTCCGGATCGTCGAACAGGCCCAGGGCCGAGGGCCCGACCAGCAGCCCCGCCGCGAGATAGCCAAGGATCGAGCCGAGCCCGAGCCGCCTGAACAAGGGCACCGCCACGACCGCCGCTGCAAGCAGCACGATGATGTGGCCGAGCCCGATTCCGGCGTGAAAATCCATCAGGACACGCCTGCTCGCGGGCCGGGGCCGGTCGGGAGAGGATTCATGCGGATGTCCTGCCGTTCGCCCGCCGCCGCGGCAAGGGGGAAAGGGTGCTGGCCTTGCCTGCCGCGGCGATCGGCCTAGGATGCATGGCGGGAGAGGAGACGGCCGTGGGGGACGTCCGGACCTGCGACGTGCTGATCGTCGGCGGAAGCCTCGTCGGGCTGTCGGCGGCGGCGTTCCTCGGCCATCACGGCGTGCGCGCGACCGTGATCGAGAAGCATGCCGGCACCTCGATCCACCCGCGCGCGGGCTATTTCCACGTCGGCACGATGGAGGCCTACCGCCGGATCGGCCTCGAGCCGGCGATCCTCGAGACGAGCCGCGCGCAGTTCGGCCCCGACGGCGGGATCAACCTCGTCGAATCGCTCGCCGGCCGCGAGCTCGCGTTCTTCGTGCCCGACATCAACGCCGGGCTCGAAACCCACAGCCCGTGCCGGCGCTTCTTCATCACCCAGCAGAGCCTCGAACCGCTGCTTTACCGGCGCACCAGGGAGCTCGGCGCGGACCTGCACTACCGCACCGAGCTCATCGGTTTCGAGCAGCACGCCGACCACGTGCTGGCCGAGGTCCGCGACCTCGACAGCGGCGAGACGCGCCCGGTCCGCGCCCGCTGGATGATCGCCGCCGACGGCAACCGCAGCCCCGTGCGCGAGGCGCTCGGCATCGGCATGGAAGGACCGGGCTGGCTGTCCGACAGCCTGACGATCTACTTCCGCGCCGATTGCCGCCCGTGGGTCGAAGGACGCCAGCTCGGCGTCGTCTACGTGAGCAATCCCGACCTGCGCGGGTTCTTCCGCTTCGAGGCCGGCGGTACGCGCGGCTTCCTCGCGGTCAACACGCTCGGCGACCTCTCGCTGCCCGGCGCCAAGACCGTCGCTGCCGATGCCTCGCCCGAACGCTGCGCGGCGCTCGTGCGCTCGGCGGTCGGCGTGCCGGACCTCGCTGTCGCGATCGACGACGTCGCCACCTGGAAAGCCGTCGCCGAATGCGCGAATGCCTATCGCCGCGGGCGCGTGTTCCTCGCCGGAGATGCCGCCCATGTCGTGCCGCCGACCGGTGGGTTCGGAGGCAACACGGGCGTTCAGGACGCGGCCAACCTCGCCTGGAAGCTCGCTGCGGTGCTCCGGGGCGAGGCCGGCGAGGCGCTGCTCGACAGCTACGAAGCCGAACGCCTCCCGGTCGGCCGGCTGATGGTCGAGCAGGCCTGGACGCGCTACGTCCGACGGGTGGTCCCCGAGGAAGTCGTCGCGGCGACGCCCGAGCAGCGTGACGAGCTGACGATGGAGCTCGGCCAGTTCTACGGCTCGTCCGCCGTGATCGGCGGCCGCGGCGAAGGCGAGCCGGCCTGCGTACACCCCGACGCGACGCGCGGCCGGCCGGGAAGTCGCGTCCCCCACGCCTGGCTCGCCGACGGCCGTTCGTCGATCGACTGCGCGAGGCGCCGCTTCGCTCTGCTTGCCGGGCCGGCGGGTTCGGGCTGGATCGAGGCGGCCACCGGCGAGGGCCTCGACAGCGCCGTGCTGCCGGCCGCGGCGCTCGACCGCTTCGGCTTCGGCGAGGCCGGTGCTCTGCTCGCGAGGCCCGACGGCTTCGTCGCCTGGCGCTCCAGCGACGGTGACGTGCCGTCGGCAAGGGGGCTCCGGCAGGTTCTCGCGGGCCTGCGGGGGGCCTAGTTTCTCGCAATATCGCGCCTCGCCGGGGCTTCATTTTCTGTAAAGCATAGCTAATTCATGCGCCTGCTTGCTGCGGCCGGCGCCGAAAGGTCCGTCCGGAGCCGCAGGTCGCCGATCCGTCGGAGTGCTCTGCAGGGGCCTCGGCGGCCCCGGCCTTCGCAACCCCCGTAGCCCGAAGGAGGCATCGTGTGTCTGGTTTCGCAGTGGCAGATGCCATGCTCGCGCTCGACATCGTCTCGGATACGTTCGGAAAGCTCTTCTCGCGCTTCCACTGGACCTCGCTGCTTGCGGCGACGGTGATCGCTTACGGCGCATGGCTCTGGCAGCGGCGCCGCGAACCCGAAGAGACGGACGCCAGCTTCCTGAGGTTCCTGTTCCCGCGCAAGGTCTGGCTGCACCGCTCGGCGCTGCTCGATTATCGCTTCGTGCTGTTCGACAAGGTCGCGCTCGGCGTGCTTGTCGGCGGGATCGCGCTGCTGTTCGGCAAGGACATCGGCAAGGCCGTCAAGGGCGGCGCCACGGCGTTCGAGAACGCCACCGATTCGAACCTCTGGGTGGCGGTGGCCTACACCGTGGCGCTGCTGCTGACCGAGGACTTCTTCCGCTACTGGGCGCACCGGATCATGCACTGGAGCCCGTTCCTGTGGCAGTTCCACAAGGTCCACCATTCGGCCGAAGTGCTGGTGCCGGTATCGCAGCTGCGCACGCACCCGGTGAACGGGCTCATCAACCTCACGCGCAGCGTGATTGCGATCCCGCTCGTGACCGGCGTGTTCGTGCTGCTGTTCCCGGGCGAGCTCACGGTGCTGACGATCCTCGGCATCAACGCGGGCCGCTTCGTGTTCGACATCCTCGGCGCGCAGCTCAGGCATAGCCACGTCTGGCTGTCGTGGGGCCCGGTGCTGTCGCGGATCGTGATCAGCCCGGCGCAGCACCAGATCCACCACAGCCGCGCGCCGGAGCACTTCAACCGCAATTTCGGCTCGCAGTTTGCGCTGTGGGACTGGATGTTCGGCACGCTCTACGTGCCCGAGCGGCGCGAGAAGCTCGAACTGGGCATCAGCCCGGCCGAAACCGAGCGCCTGCGGTCCGTCGCCGCGCTCTACCTGCAGCCGTTCAGGGACGCCTGGGCGGTCGTTCGCCGGAGCCGTGCCGAGCGGGCAAAGAAGCGGTACCGGACACCGGAGTTGTCCGCCTAGCGGACGCGCCCCCGCCGACCGCCTGCGGCTCGACCGCTTTACCCGGCATGAACCCGCGTTTTCCTAATCCGGCCGAAGCTGCTACAGCCCCGGCCGTGACCGGGCGCATCCTTGCCCCGGGGACGGTGAACACGGTGTCCATTCCTTCAGCGAACGCGCTTTTCCGATGAACGCAATCCGACCCTGGCGCACGATCCAGCGCCGGCCGAGCCGGCAGATCATGGTTGGGACCGTGCCGGTCGGCGGCGACGCGCCGATCACCGTGCAGACGATGACCAACACGCCGACCTCGGACGCGCGGGCGACAATCGACCAGATTCGCCGCTGCGAGGACGCCGGGGCGGACATCGTTCGCGTCTCCTGCCCGGACGTCGAGAGCACCGCCGCGCTCGGCCAGATCGTGCGGGCGGCGCGCGTGCCGATCGTCGCCGACATCCACTTCCACTACAAGCGCGCGCTCGAGGCCGCCGATGCCGGCGCCGCGTGTCTCAGGATCAACCCGGGCAACATCGGCTCCAGCGAGCGCGTCGCCGAAGTGGTCCGCGCGGCCAAGGCCAACGGCTGCGCGATCCGCATCGGCGTCAACGCCGGCAGCCTCGAGAAGGACCTGCTCGAAAAGTACGGCGAGCCGTGCCCCGAGGCGCTGGTCGAATCCGCGCTCGACCACATCAAGCTGCTGCAGGATCACGACTTCCACGAGTACAAGGTGGCGGTGAAGGCCAGCGACGTGTTCCTCGCGGTCGCCGCCTACATGGGCCTCGCCGAGGCGGTCGACTGCCCGCTGCATCTCGGGATTACCGAGGCTGGCGGACTGATCGGGGGCACGGTCAAGAGTTCGATCGGCATGGGCAACCTGCTGTGGGCCGGGATCGGCGACACGATCCGCGTCTCGCTCTCGGCCGAGCCGGAACAGGAAGTGCGCGTCGGCTTCGAGATCCTTAAGGCGCTCGGCCTCAGGACCCGTGGCGTGAGGGTGGTCTCGTGCCCGAGCTGCGCGCGGCAGGGCTTCGACGTGATCCGCACCGTGCAGGCGCTCGAGGAGCGGCTGCAGCACATCAAGACCCCGCTGTCGCTCTCGGTGCTCGGCTGCGTGGTCAACGGCCCCGGCGAAGCGCGCGAAACCGACATCGGCATCACCGGCGGCGGCGCCGGCAAGCACATGGTCTATCTCTCGGGCGTGACCGACCACCACGTGGCTGACGCTGAGATGCTCGACCACATCGTCGCGCTGGTCGAGCAGAAGGCGGCCGAGATCGAGGCGGCCCAGGCGCCGACGGCCGAGGCGGCCGAATAGGTGGCGCTTGCGATCCGCCCGGCGACGCCGGACGACCTTCCCCTGATCGCCGAGCTGATCCGCGCGCTCGCCGACTACGAGAAGCTCGCGCACGAGGTCCGCTTCGACGAGGCCACGCTCGGCGAGAAGCTGTTCGGCCCGCGCCCTTACGCCGAAGTGCTGATCGGAGAGATCGATGGCGCGCCGATGGGCTTTGCGCTGTTCTTTCACAACTTCTCGACCTTCGAGGGTAGGCCAGGGATCTACCTCGAGGACCTCTTCGTTCGGCCCGAGGCGCGCGGGCTCGGACTCGGCAAGGCGCTTCTCGCCGAGCTTGCGCGGATCGCGGTCGAGCGCGGCTGCGCGCGGCTCGAGTGGTGGGTGCTTGACTGGAACGCGCCGTCGATCGGCTTCTACAGGTCGCTCGGGGCGCGGCCGATGGACGAATGGACCGTCATGCGCGTCGACGGCGCGGCGCTTGAGGCGCTCGCCGCGGGAGCGGGCGCTTAACCCGAGGTTAGGGCTGTCGCGTGAGACTGCGCGGATGAAGTACGCCGGCTTCGTCGCTACCGTTCTCGCCGCGAGCGCGTTCGTCGCCTGGCTGGCGCCCGCCGGCACCCGCCGCGCCGCGGAGCGGCCGCAGGCCAGCGCATCGCCGACGGTAGAAACGCTCGCCCTTGCGCGCGGCCGCGGATCGGCCGGAGGCGACGTCATGCTCGAACGGGCAGGCGACGGTCACTTCTACGCCGACGTCGAGATCGACGGCCGCTCGACCCGGATGCTGGTCGACACCGGCGCCAGCGTCGTCGCCCTGACCGGCGAGGATGCCGACGCCCTCGGCGTCGCCTGGAGCGCACAGCACGCCGAGACGGTCGCGCGCGGCGCGAGCGGCCCGGTCGAGGGCGTCCGGGTCGTGCTCGATCGCGTGAGGCTCGGCGATCTCGAAGCGCGCGGCGTGCGGGCGGTCGTCGTTCCCGAGGGACTGCCGGTCTCGCTGCTCGGGCAGTCGTTCCTCTCCCAAGTCCCGCGGGTCGAGATGGGGCCCGGGACGATGACGCTCGGCGGTCGGAGCTAGCGCCGTGGCGGCACCGGCTGGACAATCCGGCGGGCGGCGGGGCATTATGCCGGGCATGGACAGGCGGAGCTTCATCGCATCGGCGGCGAAGGCGGTCGGGGCCCTGACGGTTCCCGGACGGGTCTTCGCACAGCCGAGCGGACTCGACGCACGCTCGACGCAGATTCTCGAGATCGCGCGGCGCGAGGTTGCGCGCGCGGGCGACGTGCTGTGGCGCCGCGACATCGCCGGGATCGCGGATTTTGGCGTGCACTCCGCGCTGCCGCGGTTCCACCTCGCCAATCTCGAGAACGGCACGGTCCAGTCGTACCGCGTCGCCCACGGTTCGGGCTCGGACCCCGAGCACGACGGCTGGCTCAAGTGGTTCTCGAACGTGCCCGGATCGAACGCGACCAGCCGCGGCGCCTACGTCAGCTGGGAATGGTACACCGGTCGCTACGGCACCTCGGTGCGGCTCGGCGGGCTCGACCCGGACAACTCGAACGCGCTCGAACGGCTGATCGTGATGCACGCGGCCGACTATGCGCGGCCCGAGCACGTCGAGCGCTGGGGCCGGCTCGGCCGCTCGAACGGCTGCTTCGCCTTCGCGCCCGACGATTTCCTCTTCGTCCTCGCCAACCTCTCGGGCGGCCGCCTGCTGTTTGCCGACCGCCTCGGCCTCGGCTGAGGCACTCCACGCGCTCCAGCAACGGCGCTCAGGCAGCGCGAAGCGCGGTAGCGCCACTCAACCCGCGCTCAAGTAGCGCGAAGCGCGGTAGCGCAACTCAAGAGGTCTGCAGGTCGTCGACGATCTCGATCACTTCCTCGTCGGTCACCCGCGAGCGGTTGCCCACGCGCGGAGCCTCGAAGCTCGCCAGCACCGGCGCATCGCGGCCGTAGATGTCGTCGAACGTGCGCATCTCGCCGTCGATGTCGCGCCCCATCGTGAAGTAGGTGATATAGACCGGCATCGACTTCAGCACCGGCACGCGCGTGTACTGGCCCGAGTTGGCGATCGCCACGGCCTCGTCGCGCGTCGCGCCCTGGCCGAGGATGGCGATGGTCATCGCGAGCTCGAGCGCGCGCTCGGTGCGGATGCAGCCGTGGCTCAGCGCGCGGTTCTCGTTGGCGAACAGGTGGCGCGAAGGCGTGTCGTGCAGGAAGATCGCGTGCGGATTGGGCATGTCGAGCTTCATCAGCCCGAGCGAGTTGGTCGGCCCCGGCTGCTGCACCACGCTGATGTAGCCGTTCGCCCCACGCGTCGCGCGGTAGCCGTTGGCGCGCGCCCAGGCCGGGTTGTTGAGCACGCGCGCGCCGAGCCCTTCGCCCTTCACGATCGACTGCGGCACCGTCCAGGTCGGGTTGAAGATCACCCCTTCGACCGTCTCGGCGAGCTGCGGGGTCGCGGTGCGGCCGGGCTTGCCGACGATCGTGCGGTAGGTGCGCACGATCCGGTTGTTGACCATCAGCCGCAACTGGAACTCGGGCACGTTGGTCAGCAGGTACTGCCCGCCGAGGTCGCGCTGGAGCCAGCGCCAGCGGTCCATGTTGGCGCGGATCAGCGCGCGCCGGCGCGTGTCGCCGGCGGGCGTCGCGGCCAGCTCGGCCTTGAGCGCGGCGTAGTCGGGATGGGTCGGCAGCACCGAGGCCAGCGCGCCGGCGATGTCGCCGGTGGCGAGCGCCTCGGTCATGACCTTGCCGGTCGGGATCAGGTCGGGGTCGGGATCGACCACGAACCACTGCCGCCGCGCTTCCATCGGCGTGCGCCCGTCGCGCAGGTCCTCGACCAGCCAGCTGAACGCGCGGCTGGCCACCTCGTCGAGCCGCGGCCCCTCGCCGGCCTCGATCGCTGCGCGCAGCTCGTCGGGCCGGTAGTCCTCGGGCTTGAGCCCCTCGGCGTCGATGCTCTCGACCACCGCGAGCAGCGCGCGGGCCTGGTCGACCGGCCACTGCATGACCGCCGGATAGACCGGCGTCGGCGGCAGCGTCAGCCGCTGGACCACGGGGTTCGCGGTCACTTCGACCGCGTCATCCTCGAGCACCGGTTGCAGCGCGAGGCCCTGCGCCGCCGCGGGCAGCGCCAGAAGGGAGGCCATACCGGCCAGCAAGGTCGTTCGCAGCATGACTTCCATCGCAAGGTCTGCCCAGTTCGCCTTCAGATTGCCCCCACAGGCGGGCGGGCGCATCCGGGCCACGTGTGGCGGATTCTGCCCGTTTCAAGGCCCGCTATCAAGGAACGCGGCTGACTCGCGCCTGAATCCCGATGCACCGTGGATTGTCCGCAACGGCGGAAGCCCTAAAGCGGCAGACGATGACGCGCGACCATCCGCTGCTGCCCTACGCCGTAACTCTCGCAGCCGTCGGCCTGTTCTCGCTGATGGACGCGATGATGAAGGAAGCCGCGCTGGCGGTCGGCGCGTTCAGCGCGCTGCTGCTGAGGAACGCGCTCGGCCTCGCGCTAATCGGCCCGGTATGGCTGGCGAGGCGCCGCGGCTGGCCGGGCCGAGCGGCGATGCGCATCCACCTCGTGCGCGGCGTCGTGGCCTCGGCGATGGCCTTCACCTTCTTCTGGGGAATCGCCCGGATCCCGCTCGCCGAAGGCATCGCGCTGTCGTTCGTCGCGCCATTGATCGCGCTCCACCTCGCGGCACTCCTGCTCGGCGAGCGTATCCGCCCGGGCGCGATCGGCGCCTCGCTCGTCGGGCTCGCCGGGGTCGCGGTGATCACCTTCGGCCGGGCCCGGGGCGGTGGATGGTCGGAAGACGCGGGCTGGGGCACCGGCTCGGTGCTCGTTTCCTCGCTGCTCTATGCCTGGAATCTCGTGCTCCAGCGGCAGCAGGCGCTCGCCGCGGGGCCGCTCGAGGTGGCGGCGTTCCAGACCGGCGTGGTCTGCCTCGTGCTGCTCGTCTTCGCGCCGCTGGCCTTCGCCATGCCGGCGCGCGAGACCTGGCCCGCGATCGCCGCGGCGGCCGCGCTCGCGCTCGCCGCGGTGCTCCTCCTCGCCTGGTCCTACGCTCGCGCCGAGGCGCAGGCGCTGGTGCCGCTCGAGTACTCGGGGTTCCTGTGGGCGGCGCTGTTCGGCTGGCTGTTCTTCGCCGAGCGAGTCACGCTGCCGGTCCTGCTCGGCGCCGGGCTGATCGTCGGCGCCTGCTGGATCGCCGCGCCCAAACGGCCGACCGAGCAGACCGCGGCCTAGCGGGCCGGCCCCTCGGGCGCGGTCTCGGGCTCCTCCTCGTCGCCGAACCCGGCCGACTGCCAGACCAGCCCGAGCGCCCCGCCGAGAAACGCCGCCAGCACCAGCGCGAGCGCCATCGGCACGACGTGGAGCGGTTCGTTGTGCCTGCCGGGGTGTCCAAGGGCCATGGGTCGATTTCCTGCCTGCCCCCACCTTGACCTCGCGGCCTCGAACGCGCAAGCGCCAGCGCAAATCCGGCCCCGTCGCGGCCGGAACCAGCAGATCCGGAGGACCGCTCGCCCATGACCCAGGTCGGCAAGAACTCGCTCGATACCCGCAGCACCCTCACCGTCGGCGGCAAGAGCTACGCCTACTACTCGCTCGCCAAGGCCGCGGAGAAGATCGGCGACGTCTCCCGCCTGCCGTTCTCCATGAAGGTCCTGCTCGAGAACCTGCTGCGGTTCGAGGATGCCGGATTCACCGTCTCGGTAGGCGACATCCAGGCGCTGGCCGACTGGCAGCAGAACCCGGTCACCGGGAAGGAAATCCAGTACCGCCCGGCGCGCGTGCTGATGCAGGACTTCACCGGCGTCCCCTGCGTGGTCGACCTCGCGGCAATGCGCGACGCGATCGCTCGGCTCGGCGGCGACACCTCGAAGATCAACCCGCTGGTGCCGGTGCACCTCGTCATCGACCACTCGGTCATGGTCGACGAGTTCGGCCACCCGAAGGCGTTCGAGAAGAACGTCGAACTCGAGTACCAGCGCAACCTCGAGCGCTACGACTTCCTCAAGTGGGGTTCGAAGAGCCTCGCCAACTTCAAGGCCGTGCCCCCGGGCACAGGCATCTGCCACCAGGTCAACCTCGAACACATCGCCCAGTGCGTCTGGACCAGCATGGACCAGGACGGGGCGATGGTCGCCTATCCCGACACCTGCGTCGGCACCGACAGCCACACGACGATGGTCAACGGACTCGGCGTGCTCGGCTGGGGCGTCGGCGGGATCGAGGCCGAGGCGGCCATGCTCGGCCAGCCGGTCTCGATGCTGATTCCCGAGGTGGTCGGATTCCGCTTCACCGGGCAGCTCAAGGAAGGCGTCACCGCGACCGACCTCGTGCTGACCTGCACCCAGATGCTGCGCGCGCGCGGTGTCGTCGGGCGGTTCGTCGAATACTTCGGCCCGGGTCTCGCCTCGCTGAGCCTCGCCGACCGCGCGACGCTGGCCAACATGGCGCCGGAATACGGTGCCACCTGCGGCTTCTTCGGCATCGACGGCAAGACGCTCGACTACCTGCGCCTGACCGGCCGCGAGGAAGACCAGATCGCGCTCGTCGAGGCCTACGCCAAGGAACAGGGCCTGTGGCTCGATCCGAACGCGCCCGAGCCGGTGTTCACCGACACGCTCGAGCTCGATCTCGGCAGCGTCGTGCCTTCGCTCGCCGGACCCAAGCGCCCGCAGGACAAGGTCGCGCTGCCCGAGGTCGACGACCTGTTCAACGAGGAACTCAAGAGCGTTTACGGCAAGGCGAGCCCGACGCGCGTCGAGGTCGAGGGCGAGGCGCACGACATCGGCGACGGCGACGTGGTGATCGCCGCGATCACCAGCTGCACCAACACCTCGAACCCCGACGTGCTGATTGCCGCCGGGCTCGTTGCCAAGAAGGCCAACGAGAAGGGCCTCAGGCCCAAGCCGTGGGTCAAGACCAGCCTCGCCCCGGGATCGCAGGTGGTCACCGACTATCTGAAGAAGGCCGGGCTGCAGGATCACCTCGACGCGATCGGCTTCGACCTCGTCGGCTACGGCTGCACGACTTGCATCGGCAACTCGGGTCCGCTCGCCGAGCCGATCAGCAAGGCGATCAATGCCAACGACATCGTCGCCGCCTCGGTGCTCTCGGGCAACCGCAACTTCGAGGGCCGCGTCAGCCCCGATGTGCGTGCGAACTTCCTCGCCAGTCCGCCGCTGGTCGTCGCCTATGCACTCAAGGGCACGGTCACCGAGGACATCGTCACGACCCCGATCGGCACCGGCAACGACGGCCAGCCGGTGTTCCTCAAGGACATCTGGCCGAGCAACGACGAGATCGCCGCGATCCGCTCGGGCAACATCGACCGGGCGATGTTCGAGGCGCGCTACGCCGACGTCTACAAGGGCGACGAGCACTGGCAGAAGATCGACGTGACCGGCTCCGACACCTACCAGTGGCGCCCGGGCAGCACGTACGTGGCCAACCCGCCCTACTTCGAGGGCATGACGATGACCCCGGCGCCGATCACCGACATCGTCGGCGCGAAGCCGCTGGCGATCCTCGGGGATTCGGTGACCACCGACCACATCAGCCCGGCCGGCTCGATCAAGGCCGACAGCCCGGCGGGCCGCTACCTGCTCGAGCACCAGGTCGATAAGCGGGACTTCAACTCGTACGGCAGCCGCCGCGGCAACCACGAGGTGATGATGCGCGGCACGTTCGCCAACATCCGCATCCGCAACGAGATGGTCCCCGGCGTCGAGGGGGGCATGACCAGGTATGCCGGCGAAACGATGGCGATCTACGACGCAGCGATGAAGCACAAGGCCGACGGGACCCCGCTGGTGGTGATCGCCGGCAAGGAATACGGCACCGGCTCGAGCCGCGACTGGGCCGCCAAGGGCACCAGCCTGCTCGGCGTGCGCGCGGTAATCGTCGAGAGCTTCGAGCGCATCCACCGTTCGAACCTCGTCGGCATGGGCGTTCTGCCGCTGCAGTTCCGCGAGGGCGAGAGCCGCTCGACGCTCGGCCTGACCGGCGACGACAGCTTCACCATTCGCGGCCTCGCCTCGCTCACGCCGGGGCAGGATGTCGAGGTCGAGGTAACCCGGCCCGACGGTTCGCAGTTCACCTTTACCGCCAAGTGCCGCATCGATACTGCCAACGAGATGGAGTACTACCGCAACGGCGGCATCCTCCACTACGTGCTGCGGAAGCTCGCGTCCTGAGCTGGCTGGTCCGCCTTGGCTTGCGCAAGGCGGCGGATGAGAAGGCCGACCCGCGGCGCCTGGCCGCGGTCGGCGCAGCCGTGCGGGCGCGGCTGGCGCAGGACCCGCGCACGCAGCCCCGTGGCGGGCGCGCGGCGGATCTCTTCACCGTTCCCGCCTTCGCCTCGCCAGCGGAATGCGCGGCGCTGCTCGCCCTGATCGAGCGCGGAGCGCAACCCTCGCCGCTGTTCAACGACGGCGGCAGCGGGCGGACCGACGTCCGCACCAGCTCGACCCACTATTTCCGCAGCGAACCGCTCGCGCTCGAGCTGGGCCGAAGGATGGACGCGCTGCTCGGCCTCGACCGGGCCCATGCCGAGCCGCTGCAGGGCCAGCGCTACCGCCCCGGCGAGCAGTATCGCCACCACATCGATGTCTTCCGGCCGGAGCGCGCCCACTGGCAGCGCGAGCGGCTGCGCGGCGGGCAGCGAACCTGGACCGCGATGCTCTATCTCAACGAAGTCGAGGCCGGCGGCGAGACCGACTTCCCGCGGCTCGGCCTCGCCATCCGGCCCGAGGCGGGGCTGCTCGTCGCGTGGGACAATCTCGACCGCAAGGGCCGACCGAACCGGGCGGTGCTCCACGCGGGAACCCCGGTCGAGCGCGGCATCAAGTACGTCGTCACCCAGTGGTACCGGCTCGAGCCGTGGCGCGGGCTCGGCGATCCTTCAGGCGCGGCCATCCTGTCCTGAAGGCACGCCGGCTCAGGAGGTGAGCCAGGCTTCGAGCAGCGCCGCGAACCGTCCCGGGTCCACTTCGGGGAACATGTGATCGGCATTCTCGACCACGGTCAGCCGCGCCTCGGGTATCGCCCGCGCCACGGCGCGCGAGGCGATGGCGAACAGCGGGCGCGTCCGCGCGCCCATCGCGACGGTGACCGGCACGACGATGCGACCGAGGTCGTCGGCGGTGATCGATGCGGGCGGCCGGCCGCCGCCCATCAGCAGCGGCATGACCTGAGCGCCGGCGAGATAGCGCTCGCGCCGCCCGGGCGGCAACGCCGCGAAACAGCCGGGGCCGCCCGAGCTTTCGAACAGCGCCTCGACTGCCCGGAGCGGTCCGTCGCGCTGCAGCGCTTCGGCCACCGGGGCGAAGGCCACCTGCGCATCCCCGCGATAGGCCCGCAGGTCCTCGGGATCGTCGAGATAGGTGTGCAGGCCGGGCTCGTAGAGGAAGGCACGCGACACCAGTTCGGGCCGCCGCAGCAGGACGTCGAGCACCACGTGGGTCGAATAGGACCACGCCGCCACGGCTGCCGGCCGCTCGTCCGCGCTCTCCAGCCATTCGATCAGCTGGTGGCTGTGCACCGACGTGCCGAAGGCGTCGGGTGAGGCCTCCGCTCCGGGGCCGAAGCAGCGAAAGGTCGGCGTGGCCACGCGAATGCCGGCTGGCAGCCTCGACACGACCGGCTCCCACAGCGAGCCGTCGCCGGGAGCGCCATGGAGCAGGAACAGCATGCCCCGGACCGTAGGCGCTGCGCCCCGCTGCATCAACGTCGCGCCGGCTGCGCCTGGGAGAACGTACGGGAGCTGGCCGGGTGGTCCGGACGGCGCTGGAATCCCGAGGGAAAGAAAAAGGAAGGACGGCCGCAGTCCCGAGGCCGTCCTTCACGCCCGTCGTCGCCAGGGCACGGGCGACGATGGGAAACCTGTCGTCGCCGCGTCAGCGGCGGCTGCGTGCCTGCGCCTCGGCCTCGTCGAGATAGGCGAGCACCGTCTCCTTCAGTGCGTGGCTCGAGCGCAGGATCGCCTCGACGTAGCTTTCCTGCGTGCTGTCGAGCCCGCCGCCGAGGAGCAGCAGTTCGGCAAATCCGTTGATGTGGTTGAGCGGCGTCCGAAGATCGTGCGACAACGTGTGGAACTCGGACGAGAACGGGACTTCTTCGACCGGCTCCTTGAGGAGCGAGTAACGCAACTTACGTGTATTCCCTTACGACCCACGGCTCGATGCGATTCGGCCGTTTATTCGGCCTCTGTATTGGCCCTGGTCGTGAAGGGCGCTCTACAATTGGCGCCGAATCCATACAATTCATGCCGCCGGCCGCCGAAGGATCCGGCCGGCGGCATGAACTGACCCGTCAGGCCGCGTGGGCAGCCTTCCTGCGGCGCCGCGAGAACACCGCCGCGGCGCCGGCGCCGAACAGCAGGACCATCGACGGCTCGGGCACCTGGGTGCCCGAAGTCGAACCGGTCGATCCGCCCGAGGTGGACGAGCACTTGTGGCACCCCGAGGTGCCGCCGCTGGTCGAGCTCGAAGTCGACGAACTCGTCGAGCTCGAGGTCGAGGAACTGGTCGAGCTCGACGTGGACGAGCTGCTCGACGTGCTCGAGGTGATGTTGCCGGAGGACGAAGTGCTGGTCGAGACGTTGCCCGAGCTCGACGATGTCGTCGTGCTGGTGATCGTACCCGAGCTCGACGAGGTGGAAGTCGAGGTCGAGCTGGCGTTGACGTCGATGTCGATGTCGATCCCGCTGCTGGTCGAACCCGAGGTCGTTGTCGTCGTCGTCAGGCTCACGCTGCCGCTGCTGCTGCCGCCGACGAACCCGCCGAAGAAGCCGCCGAAGCCGCCGCCCCAGCCGCTCGACCCGCCGATGACGATCGGCGTGCTGCTGCCGCCGCCGCAGCAGGTCATCGCCGGCGCCGGCTGCTGCTGCGGCATCGGCATCGGGATCGGCACCATCGCGTATTCCTGTTCGGGCTCGGGCGGGATCACGCGGGCGATCCGGGGTTCCGGGCGCCGCGGTACGGGGCGCGACTGCGATTTGACCGATTTGACGGGCTGCGCCTTGACCGACTTGTAGCTGGTCGTGGCCGCCTGCGGCTCGGCCACGTGCGCGGCACCGCCGATCAACGCGCCACCGGCCGCGGCGGCGGACAATTTCGCGAGGGCACTGCGAATAGACATGTTTCGTCTCTCAGCAACTGGGGAGGCCGGATGGACGCCGGAGCGGGCGCCCTGGACCTCCTGTCGCTGGCAGAAGCGCAGGCGACGGGTCCCGCGACAATCGCGTTAACCACGATTCGGCGCCGGAAGAGGCCCTTTTTGCAAATGCGAAGCCGGCGGAATCGCGGTCTGTCCCGAACTGGAACCGAACCGCGGCGCTTTCCAAACGCCGCGTTAACCGTTCGTCTACTTTCCGGGGTCGAACAGCCCTCCCTGCGCCCCCCCGGGCGGAGCCAGCCCGAGGTGCTTCCAGCCCGATTCGTTGAGGCAGCGCCCGCGCGCCGTGCGGGCGACGAGGCCGAGCTGGATGAGGTACGGCTCGACCACGTCCTCGATCGTGTCGCGCGGCTCGGCGAGCCCCGCGGCGAGCGTTTCGACTCCGACCGGGCCGCCGCCATAGGTCTCGGCGATCATCGTCAGGTAGCGCCGGTCCATCGCATCGAGCCCGAGCGAATCCACCTCGAGCCTGAGCAGCGCCCGGTCGGCGATCTCGGCGGTGATCGTGCTCGCGCCGGCGACGTGAGCGAAGTCGCGCACCCGGCGCAGGAGGCGCCCGGCGACGCGCGGCGTACCGCGGCTGCGCCGGGCGATCTCGCGCGCGCCCGCCGGGTCGATCGCGATGCGGAGCAGCGAAGCACCGCGGGTGACCACACGCTCGAGCTCGGCCTCGGTGTAGAAATTGAGCCGCACCGGGATGCCGAAACGGTCGCGCAGCGGCGTGGTCAGCAGGCCCTGCCTGGTCGTCGCGCCGATCAGCGTGAACGGCGGCAGGTCGATCCGCACCGAGCGCGCCGAGGGCCCCTCGCCGATGATCAAATCGAGCGCGCGGTCCTCCATCGCCGGGTAGAGCACTTCCTCGACCACCGGATTGAGCCGGTGGATTTCGTCGATGAACAGCACGTCGTGCGGCTCGAGGTTGGTCAGCAGCGCCGCGAGGTCGCCCGCGCGGGCGATCACCGGGCCCGAGGTGGCGCGGAAGCCGACCCCCATCTCGCGGGCGACGATCTGCGCCAGCGTGGTCTTGCCGAGCCCCGGCGGGCCGAAGAACAGCACGTGGTCCATCGCCTCGCCGCGGCTCCGCGCGGCCTCGATGAACACGCGCAGGTTCTCGCGCGCCGCCTCCTGCCCGACGAACTCGCCGAGCGACTTCGGACGCAGCGCGGCGTCCTGGTCCTCCGGTTGGCGCTGGGGAGAGAGGGTGGGGTTATCGGTCATTGCACGCTGCTTGGCGCCCCATCTCTCCCGAAACAAGCTCGCGATGACGGGCGGGGACGGGCGGCGGAGCGAGAACGGACGAGGTCCGCTGCAGCGTCCGATCCTTCTCCGTCACCCTGAACCTGTTTCAGGGCCCATTGCCCCGCGCCATCCGGAGCATGATGATCGAGCGCAACCTCGAGTGGCGGGATCTGGACGCGATGCTGCCCCATGAGTCGACGGCTCAGCGCCGACCGAGAAATGGGTCCTGAAACAAGTTCGGGATGACGGAACGGGGAAAGGGCGTGCGTCACCGCCGCCCTCCGAACAGCGCATCGAGCCCGAACTTGCCCGAGCCCGCGGCGGCGAAATGCAGGCCGAGGAACACCAGCACGATCGCCGGCCACCAGCCGCGGAAGGACTCGTGGAAATGGACCATGAGCACCGCGACGGTGAAGTTCGCCGCCACCAGCAGCCCCGCGAGCCGCGTCAGCAGCCCGGCGACGAGCAGCGCGCCGCAGCCGAACTGCACCGCTACCGAGAGCGGCGCGAGCAGCCACGGCAGCGGGAAACCGTGCTGGCCGAGGAATTCGACGAACTCGCCCATCCGCGCGCGGCTTTCGATGTTGTCCCAGGTCTCGTGCATCAGGAACGCGCCGGTCAAAGCGCGCAGGGCGAAAAGCGTGACGTCGCTCCAGCGGGAGAGGGTGGGGAGGGTGAGGTTCATCGGCAGGCGCCTGCGCACATCGCGGCCGTGCCGAGCTGTGGCGCGGAAATACGCGCCCTCTGCTCCGGCGGCGAAATGGGTCCTGAAACGAGTTCAGGATGACGGTTTGGAAGGGTGGGAAGTGGATCCGAAACCGCTCCATCTTCGTCACCCTGAACTTGTTTCAGGGCCCATCGGGCAGCACGCTCGGGCGCATGCAGTTCGAGCGCAGCCCCTGCGTCTACATCCTCGCGAGCGCGCACTACGGCACGCTGTATATCGGGGTGACCTCGGACCTGCTGAGACGGCTGTGGCAGCACCGGAACAACGCCCTGCCGGGGTTCACCTCGCGCTACGGCGTCCATCGCCTCGTCCACTTCGAGATGTTCGACGAGATGACCTACGCGATCGCCCGCGAGAAGCAGCTCAAGAACTGGCGGCGCCAGTGGAAGATCAACCTGATCAACGCGCACAACCCCGAGTGGCGGGATCTCGCCGTGGGGCTGGGGTTCGAACCGATCGTTCCGCGCGGGCGGCGCAATGGGTCCTGAGACAAGCTCAGGATGACGGGGTGGAGAGGGCGTGTGCTCACGAGATGGGGGTGGAGATAGCTCCGAATCCGATCCATCTTCGTCACCCTGAACTTGTTTCAGGGCCCATTGGGCAACAGGCTGCGGAGCATGCAGTTCGGGCGCAACCCCGACGGGCGCGATCCGGCGGTAGGCTTGCGGTTCGGACCGACGGCTCCGCGCGCGCGGCGAAATGGGTCTTGAAACAAGTTCAGGATGACCGTTGGGGAATGCGAGACGAGGTTGAGAGAAGGCCATCACCCCGCCGCCCTCTTCAGCGCTACCCGCACCAACTCATTTAACCCAGCCCCCTCGCCGAGCTCGGCCTGCGCATGCGCGACGGCGCTGGCCGCAACCGCGGGCTTGAAACCGAGGTTCTGCAGCGCGGAGACGGCGTCGGCGCTGGCGGTGCCGGGCTGCGAGACGGCGGCGGGCGGGACGCTGGCGGGGGTGCCCGGCAGTGCGCCGGCCTTGTCCTTGAGCTCGTTGACGATGCGACCGGCGAGCTTGGGGCCGACGCCCTGCGCGCGGGCGACTTGCGCGGCGTCGCCCGTGGCGCAGGCGCGCTGCAGCTCCTCGGGGGACAGCGCGGAGAGGATCGCCAGCGCGACCTTGCTGCCGACGCCCTGAACTTGCGTGAGCAGGCGGAACCAGTCGCGCTCGCCGGCCTGGGCGAAGCCGAGCAGGCGCACGTCGTTCTCGCTGACCTGGAGGTCGGTGTAGACGGTGACCTCGTCGCCGGCGATCCCGAGCGCGGCGAGGGTCTTGCTCGAGCAGTGGACGAGATAGCCGACGCCCCGGACGTCGATCACCGCCCAGTCCGCTCCGCTCTCGTCGAGCCGCCCCGTCAGCTTGGCAATCATCGTGCTGTGGTGCCGAGTCGGGGCGCATTTGGCCAGAGGTCGGGCGACGGCATCCACCGTCGCGCTGCCTGGCCGAGGGTTACACAAGCGACAAATCCTACAGGCCCTGTCGCCCTGCTTTTCGGACTTGCGCTCAATGACTTGGGCGGGCCGGGGTGACACGTGGCCACGCGTGAAAAAATAAAATGTTCGTGCGCGCGGGAGAAAGGAACTTTCGCCGGCAATGAGGCGCACGGCATCGCGATCGTGCCTGACAGCCGCGCGTTGGTGGGGCCGGGCGCTCTCATGCGTCGAACCATGGCAGATTGGAACAAAGTAGGAAAACGGTTTTGCCCGGCACGCCGAGCCGCGGGGCGTGGCGTCGGGACGATTGACTGTCACGCGAAGGCGCGAAGACGCCAAGAGCGAGCGCTTGCCGGGAACCGGCTCCGATTGGGTTCACACGAAGACACGAAGGTGTCGCACTACGTTGCCGCGTTCCCCGGCATCTTCGTCTCTTCGTGTGATCCGGGAAATGCGGCTTCGCCGCGGGGCACGTCCGCTTGGCGTCTTTGCGTCTTCGCGTGAGCATATTCTACCAGCGGCGCGAATATGGACAGCGGCTGCGAGTTCCGCCACACGCTCGCAGCCATGAGCTGGAACACCTTCGGCCGCGTGCTGCGCTTTACCACCTGGGGCGAGAGCCACGGGCCGGCGCTCGGCGCGGTGGTCGACGGGTGCCCGCCGGGGCTCGCACTGTCGGAAACCGACATCCAGCCGTATCTCGACGCGCGCAAGCCGGGGACGAGCAAGTTCACCACCCAGCGGCGCGAGGCGGACCTGGTGAAGATCCTCTCGGGCACGTTCGAGGGCAAGACCACCGGGACGCCGATCTCGCTGCTGATCGAGAACACTGACCAGCGCTCGAAGGACTACTCCGAAGTCGCCAAGGCCTATCGGCCGGGGCACGCAGACTATGCCTACGACGCCAAGTACGGTTTCCGCGACTATCGCGGCGGCGGGCGCTCGTCGGCGCGCGAGACCGCGGCGCGGGTGGCGGCGGGCGCGGTGGCGCGGCTGGTGATCCCGGAGGTGACGATCACCGCCTATGTCTCCGAGATCGGCGGTGATGCGATCGACCGCGAGGCGTTCGACCCCGAGCAGATCGCGCAGAACCCGTTCTTCTGCCCAGACAGCTGGGCGGCCAGCCGGTGGGAAAAGCTGGTCGACCAAGCGCGCAAGGACGGCTCGTCATTGGGCGCGGTGGTCGAATGCGTCGCCACCGGGGTTCCGGCCGGCTGGGGCGCGCCGATCTACGCCAAGCTCGACGCCGATCTCGCCGCGGCGATGATGGGCATCAACGCGGTCAAGGGCGTCGAGATCGGCGACGGCTTCGCCGCCGCCGCGCTGCGCGGCGAGCAGAACGCCGACCCGATGCGGCCGGGGGCCGACGGCAACCCCGAGTTCCTCGCCAACCACGCGGGCGG
>CALCBC010000079.1 GCA_937898525.1 uncultured Sphingomonadales bacterium | reverse complement strand
AAATGGTGCCCAGAAGAGGACTCGAACCTCCACGGGGTTTCCCCCGCCGCCACCTGAAGACGGTGCGTCTACCAATTCCGCCATCTGGGCACGGGCCGGGCGGACCTGTTTCCGCCGGCAGGTAGGCGGGCGCCTCTAGCGAAGCGCGAGGGCGCGTGTCAACGGCGGTGATGGGGGCGGCGCGTCGCGCCGCGCGGATTTCGGGCAGCCGCTGGCGCCCGCGAGCGGCGCAAGCGCCTTGCGGGGGGCGCGGGGTTGTTGCATGGCCGCTCGCGACCGGCGCCGCACGGGTCGCGGCGCCGCCGGATTCTTGGAAGACCACGTCATGGCTCACCCCTCTCCGCTCGAAGACAAGCTGGTCGTGCTGGTCGGCGGCGGCGGCTTTCTCGGCACGCATGTCGCCGAAGAACTGCTGCGTCGCGGCGCACGCCTGAGGATCGCCTCGCGCCACCCGCAGCGCGCGATCCGCCTGCGCCCGCTGGCCAACCTCGGGCAGATCCAGTTCATGCGCTGCGACGTGCGCAGGCCCGAGAGCCTCGCCGCGGCGATGCAGGGGGCGGACGCGGCGGCCTACCTCGTCGGCACGTTCGGCGCCGGGCAGTGGGCGCTGCAGGCCGAAGGCGCCGGGGCGGCCGCCAGGGCGGCGGCCGAGGCGGGCGCGAAGGCGTTCGTGCTGGTCTCGGCGATCGGCGCCGACGCGAACTCCGACAGCGGCTACGCGGCGACCAAGGGCGAAGGCGAAGCGCGCGTGCGCGCGGCATTCCCCAAGGCGACGGTGGTGCGCCCGTCGGTGCTGTTCGGCGAGGACGACCGGTTCGTGAACCTGTTCGCCGGGCTGATTGCGAGCTGGCCGGTCGTGCCGGTGTTCGGCCCGCAGGCAAAGCTGCAGCCGCTGTTCGTCGACGACGCCGCGCTGGCGATCACCGAAGCGCTCGAGAACCCCGGCAAACACGGCGGCAAGACCTACGAGCTCGCCGGCCCCGAAGTGCTGACGATGGAAGAGCTGTATCGCCGCATCGCGGCCGCGCAGGGGCGCGAGCGCTCGCTGCTGGCTGTGCCCGACGGCCTCGCCGCCCTCGTCGCCGCGCTGCCGGGGACGCCGATCAACTCCGACCAGTGGAAGCTGCTCCAGCGCGGCTCGGTGGCCGGCGGCGCGCTGCCGGGGATCGAGGCCTTCGGCCTGCGCCCGCGGCCGCTCGGGCTGTTCCTCGACCGCTGGATGGTTCGTTTCCGCAAGCACGGGCGGTTTACCGACGCGGGCGCGGCGGCCTGAGGCCTCGGCGGCCGGGTTGCGCCTGGCCGCTTCGCCCCCTCCCAGCCTCGACCAAGGGCTCGCTTGCGCGGGCCCAAGTCTTCGTATCTTTCCCCATCAAGGGGGAAGGACAGGGACGGATCTCCCAAACTCTTCCCCCTCGATGGGGGAAGGATTGCGGAGCTTGGATGGGGGTGAACCGCGCGGCAGTGGTGGCTGCCGCTACCCCTCCACCTCGGCCGGCGTCTCCTCGGGCGGCGGCAGGCGGAGCGGTTCGACCAGCAGGACCGCGCCTTCGCTGCCGCTGATGCGCACCCGCTCGCCGGCGGCGATGTCGGGGCCGCGGGCGATCCATTCGCTGTCGCCGAGGCGGACGCGGCCGCTGCCGTGCTCGATCGCCTGGACCACGGTCGCGGTCTCGCCGACGAGGCGCGCGCCGCGGCGGTTCAGCAGCGGGTCGGCGCTCTCGATCGGCCGCTCGCGCAGCATCCGCCGCGCCGAGAAGGCGAGGATCAGCGAGAGGAACACGAAGTCGATCACCTGCATCGGCAGCGACAGGTCGAACGCCGCGGTGAGCACGCCGGTGACGATCGCCGCGGCCGCGAGCCAGATCAGGTAGACGCCGGGCACCAGCATCTCGAGCCCGGCGAGAACCAGCCCGAGCGTCAGCCAGGCCCAGTGGGCGTTGGCGCCGAGCCAGTCGTTGAGCCAGTCCATCAGGACTGGCTCGAGCGCGGCACGCCCGAGCCGGGCGTGCGGCGCGCGGGCGGCTGCGGCTGCGGCGAGGGCAGCCGGACCCCGCCCTCGGCGCCGGCCTTCTCGCCGATGATCTCGCGGGCGAGCTCGCCGATGCCGCCGAGCGTGCCGATCAGCTGGGTCGCCTCGACCGGGAACAGGATCGTCTTGGCGTTCGGCGAGTCGGCGAACTTCGCCACCGCCTTGGTGTATTCCTGGGCGATGAAGTAGTTGATCGCGTGGCTGCCCGACTCGGCGATCGCCTCACTCACCGCGCGGGTCGCCTCGGCCTCGGCCTGCGCGGCGCGCTCGCGGGCTTCGGCCTCGCGGAAGGCGGCTTCGCGCTTGCCCTCGGCGGAGAGGATCGCGGCGGCCTTCTGGCCCTCGGCGCGCAGGATCGCCGACTGCTTCTCGCCCTCGGCCTCGAGAATCTCGGCGCGCTTGAGGCGCTCGGCCTTCATCTGCCGCGCCATCGCCTCGGAGATGTCGATCGGCGGGCGGATGTCCTTGATCTCGACGCGGGTGATCTTGACCCCCCACGGGCTGGTCGCGTGGTCGACCACCGAGAGCAGCCGGGCGTTGATCTCGTCGCGCTTGGAGAGGGTCTCGTCGAGGTCCATCGAGCCCATCACGGTCCGGAGGTTGGTCGTCGTCAGGGCCATGATCGCCATGTAGAGGTTGTGTACCTCGTAGGCTGCCTTGCCGGCGTCGAGCACCTGGAAGAACACCACCGCGTCGACCCCGACCATGGCGTTGTCGCGGGTGATGATCTCCTGCCCGGGGATGTCGAGCACCTGCTCCATCATGTTGACCTTCTGGCCGACGCGGTCGACCAGCGGGACGATGATGTGCAGGCCCGGCTCGGCGGCGAGCGTGAACTTGCCGAGCCGCTCGATCGTGTAGACGTAGCCCTGCCTGACGACGCGCACGCCCATCATCAGGAACACGAGCAGCACGAACACCAGGGCGCCGATGACTGCGTACATGAGAGGTCCTCCCCCGCAATAGCCTCGGGCCGCATCGTATCGCGCATGCGGTTGTCCGCAAAGCGAAAGCGGCGGTGCGTTGTCTTGCGCTCGAGCCCCGACTAGACGGACGGAATCAACGAACACGGGAGCGGGATCGAGATGAAGACCTGGACGGGATGGCTCGCGGGCGCAGCGCTGCTGGGGATGGGCAGCGCGCTGGCGGCGCAGACGACGGCACCGGCGCCTCCGGGTGCGCCCGCCGCGGCGGCGCCGCGCAACCCGTTCCAGAGCGAGCCGCTCGGCGACGGACCGTGGGACGTCGACACGGCCGACGCCAAGCTCCACGTCGAGGTCTTCGCCAGGGGGCTCGACCACCCCTGGGGGATGGCCTTCCTGCCCGACGGCGGGATCCTCGTGACCGAGCGCGTCGGGCGGCTGCGGGTGATCCGCGACGGCGTGCTCGACCCGCAGCCGATCGAGGGGCTGCCGCCGATGATCACCGCCGGCATCGCCGGGCTGACCGACGTGGTGCTCGATCCGGACTTCGCCAGCAACCGGACGATCTACCTGAGTTACAGCAAGTCGCACCCCGACGCGGGCGACAACCCGACGCCGCAGGCGAACTCGGCGATGGCCGTGCTGCGCGCCAAGTGGGACGGCGGGCACCGGCTGACCGAGGTCGAGGACATCTTCATCGCCGAGCCGTGGTACGGCGCGCCGCCGATCCCGCAGCGCTGCTGCGGCCAGGGTCCGGCGTTCGGCAGCTACGGCGGACGCATGGCGATCGACAAGGACGGGTACCTCTACGTCACCAGCGGCGACCGCAACTACGGCGAGCTGGTGCAGGACCCGGGCAACCACATCGGCAAGATCCTGCGCCTCAACCGCGACGGCAGCGTGCCGAAGGACAACCCGTTCACCTCGGTGCCCGGCTGGCGGCCCGAGATCTGGTCGACCGGCCACCGCAACCCGACCGGGCTGACGATCGACCCGGCCACCGGAACGATGTGGGAGACCGAGTTCGGCCCGCGCGGCGGCGACGAGGTCAACCGGATCGAGCGCGGCGCCAACTACGGCTGGCCCGACGTGACGCAGGGCTATCACTACAACGGCGAGCCGCCGAAGAAGGGCGTGCGCGAGGTCGAGGGAATGACCGACGCGGTCTGGGCGTTCGGCCCGCCGTCGCACAACCCGGGCAACATCGCGGTCTACCGCGGGTCGGCGTTCCCGGCGTGGGATGGCAACCTGCTGATCGCGATGATGAACCGCTCGCTGGTCCGGCTCGAGCTCGCGCCCGACGGACACGTGCTGGCGCAGGAAGCGATGCTCGCCGACCTCGGCCAGCGGCTGCGCGACGTGCGCGTGGCGCCCGACGGCTCGATCTTCGTGCTGACCGACGAGACCGACGGCGCGATCCTCAGGATAACGCCGGGCGAGTGAGCGCTACTCGCGCGGCTTCTCCGCCTCGGCTTCCGCGTTCCGCCGCAGCTGGCGGCTGACCGAGCCTGCCCGTCGCCGTCTGCCGGCCGGGTGCGGGCGAGGCCGCGGATCGTCGCGTAGTCGGCCAGCTGGATCAGCGTCCTGCCGCGCACTCCCTCGCGGCCGAACAGCACCAGCACGCCGGTGATGTCCTCGCGCATCGGCAGCGCAGCGCGGGCGCCGCGCCCCCGACGCGTGAACCGACCGGTACGATAGACGGCGAAGATTTGCCGCGGCAGACCGCTCCCGACGAAAGCTAACGGCCCGTCGCCCGCCGTTCCATCTCGCGCTCGAGCTCGTCGGCCACGTCGAGCAGCTTCATCGCCGCCGGCAGGTTGGCGATCTCCTTGTAGACGCTGCGCAGGTAGGCCTGGTCGAAGGCGGTCAGCTCGAGCGGCGGCTCGTGGTCCGGGTCGAACAGCGCGAGGATCGTGTCGAGCGCGGCCTCGCCCGAGGCCGGCCGCGTGCGGGCGAAGCTGCGCATGGTCACGTAGTCGGCGAGCTGGATGATCGTCTTGCCGCGCACGCCCTCACGGTCGAACAGCACCACCACCTGGGTGATGTCCTCGCGGATCGTCAGGTAGAGCTTGGAGTGCGCCATCCACATCTGCGTGACCGGGGGATCGGTCAGGTTCTCGCGCCGCTGGATCGGCATCCCGTCGCGGGTGCGGGTCAGCGCGGTGGTCCATACGCGGACCGGGCCCTGCTCGGCGAGCAGCGCGCGGCGCTCGTGGATCGGCAGCGTCTCGAACAGCCACGGCTGGTTCTCGTGCAGCTCGCCGAGCGCCTGCTTGCCGTCCTCGACGAAGGCGACGATCAGGTTGGGCGAGCAGTCGGTATCGTCGGCCAGCCACATGTTGAGCCGCTCGGCGTTCCAGCGGATGCGGTCGATCATCAACTCGGCGGCGTCGCGCTTGAGCCCGATCACGCCCGGGCACAGGCGGTCCTCGATCCGGGCGAGCGGACGGTCGCGGATGTCGCTGCCGATGGCGGTCACGTCACGGGCCTGGCGGCTGACCTCGCGGTGGCTGGGGCGCTCGCCGGTGACGACGATATCTTCGTCGGGGGCGGCGGGCGTGGCGGCCTCCTCCTGTGCGACGGCGGGCGTGGCAGCGGCCAGCGTGGCGGCGAGGGCGGCAATGAGGCCGCCGCGAAGGGTCGTCATGCGGGCGTCGGCTCCGGACTGGTACGGCTACTCGAGCGTGCGAACGCCGGTCGCATGCTCGAGATCGGCGAGCTTGGCCGGCGCGGGAAGGTTGGCGATGCCCGAGTAGAGCGTGGTGAGATAGGCGAGGTCGAACTCGGTCAGGCCCTCGGGCCGCTCGGCCCCTGCGTCGAACAACGAGAGGATCGAGGCCTGCCCGGCCGAGGCCGGATCGGGCAGCTTGTGAACCAGCCCGCGGAAGGTCGCGTAGTCGGCCAGCTGATCGAGGGTGTAGTCGCGGATCTCGTTGCGGTCGAACAGCACCAGCGCGGAAATGATGTCGTTGCGGGTGGCTACGTAGATCTTCGAGTGCGCCATCCACATCGAGGTCTGCGGCAGCTCGGCCAGGCTCTCGCGGCGGGGGATCGGCATGCCGTCGCGCGAGCGGGCACGCACGCGCAGCATGGCGCGCGCCGGCCCTGTCTCGTTGAGCAGGTCGAGCCGCTCGCCGCGGGTCAGCTCGGCGAAGATGTAGCCGCGGTCCTCGCGCAGCTGGCGCAGGAAGGCCTGCCCGTCGTCGACGAAGCCGACCACGAGGTTGGCTTCGCAGGTTCCCTCGGGAGCCATGCGCAGGCCGAGCCGCTCGGTTGTCGCGCGGATCCGCGCGACCATCATTTCGGCAGCCTCGCGCTTGAGGCCGACGACACCCGGGCACAGCGCGCTCCCGAACCGGGCCAGCGGCTCCTGGTTGGTTTCGGCCGAGGCGGGCAGCGGAGCGAGCAGGACGCCGGCCAGACCGGCGACGAAAAGGATCCGGAGACGGGTGAGCATCGACTGTCTCCCAAATTCGGGCGGTGGGATTATCCTCTTTTCTCCCCCGGTGGACAACGGCAGAGTTGTCACAAGATGTCCCCCGGGCGGCGGCGCGATCGAACGCTGACCGGGAACCGAACCAAGGCCGAACGGCTTCGACTCCGTCTAGCCATGCGAGAGAGGCATGACTGCCGAATTCAAGGAGTGACGCTCATGCGAACTTCATTTGCCCGCAGGACACTTTGCACCGCCCTCGCCTTCGCCGCCGCGCTGGCCGGATGCGCCCACACCGAAGGCACCCGCCAGGAGCGCGAGGAGGCGCGGCTCGCCAAGCTGCTCGAGGGCCGTGTGCCCGGCAAACCCGAAAGCTGCATCACGGCTCTTAGCGACAACCGGCTGCAATTCTACGACCGGACCGCGGTGGTCTACGACGCCGGAGACACGATCTGGGTCTCGCGGCCGACCGATCCGAGGTCGCTCGACACCCGTGACGTCGTGGTGATCCGCCGAACCGGCAGCCAGCTGTGCAAGCAGGACATCATCCGCACGGTCGACCGCACGAGCGGGATCACCACCGGGGTGGTGTTCCTCGAGGACTTCGTCCCCTACCGCCGGCCCTGATCGTCAGCCGGGCTTCGCGTCGAGCCGCGGGGCGAACAGGATCGGGCCGTAGGTGGCGACGAACAGCCCGAACGCGCCCGCCCACAGCGCTCCGGCCCACGCGAGCCCGGCCGCGTAGCCGATCCACCCGAGCGAGGCCGCGAGGCGCAGCAGCGCGCCGAGCGTGACCAGCGCATAGGCGGCGACGGTCAGCGGACCCGCGCGCAGCTCGCGCCCGGTGTGGCCGAGCGTCGCGCGGGTGGTGACCGCGAGGATCATCGTCGCCATCGCCCCGGCGGTGAGCGCGTGGATCGCCGCGGTGCGCGGGAACGCCAGATCGAGCACGCTCCAGCCGAGCAGCGCGAGCCCGGCGGGAATCCACAGGTAGCCGAGGTGGAGCACCAGCAGCAGCGGATCCGGGACCGTGCGCCAGCCGCCCCAGCGGGCGAGACGAACGAGCTGCAGCGCCCCGACCGCGACCAGCATCCCGCCGGTCAGAAGGACGCCGGGCGCCAGTACCCAGCCCAGCAGCGCCAGCGCGGTAAAGACGATCACCGCGAGGTCGAACCGGCCGGGTTGATCGGGCAGTCCCTGCTGGTGTCCGCGCCTGGCCAGCCAGTTTCGGGTGAACGAGGGGATGATGCGGCCACCGATGACCGAGATCATCAGCGTCACCAGCGCGATTCCGGCGCGGAAGCCTACCTCGCCATCGACGAGCCGGCCCGAGACCGCCGCGTAGTCGGCGGCGTCGGCCGCGCCGAACAGCAGCACCATTGCCACCAAGGGCAGGTTGCGGTTCTTCGCTGCGAGGATTTCGCGCGCGCCGACGAAGGCCATGACCGCATAGAAGCCGACGTCGAGCAGCATCGCGACGCCGAGCCCCAACGTTCCCGAAAACAGCACCGCAAGCCGGCCCGCGAGCCACAGCGCGGCCAGCGAGGCCAGCGGCCAGCCGGCGATCGGCAGGCGGCCGGTCCAGTTGGGAATCGCGGTCAGCAGGAAGCCGGCGACCATCGCGCCGACAAAACCGTAGAGCATCTCGTGCCGGTGCCAGGCCAGCGGGTCGAGCGCGCTCGGCAGTTCCAACCCGCCGAGCAGCGCGGCGAGCCACAGCCCGAGCGCGATCACAGCCCACAGCGCGCCGACGAGGAAGAACGGCCGGAACCCGCCGCGCAGGATCGGCGGTGAGGCCGCCATGCGTGCCTGGCGCAGCGCGAGCATCCGCTCGCCGCGGGTCTGTGCGGAGCCTTCCGTCGCCATTCGACGCCGATTCCTGCGCCCCGCGAGGTACCGTTGCACCTCGTATATTCCCGGAGCGGAGAGCCGGACGAAGGCGCGCGAGCCAACTGCTGCGCATCCCGCGACTGTCAACGGTTTGGCCAGTGGTCTGCGGAAGAGGAAGCCGAACAGCGCTGCTTCGAACTTGCCCGGCAAATCGAACGGCTGAAGTGGCCGACTTGATACCAGTCGCTGCTGCCGCCCCACGCGTAAATGCCTCCGCGCTGGACGAAATCTACCTTCATGAATAGGTTTTCCGCGCTGAGACGATTCCCGGGGAGGGGGACGGGATCGCTGCCGCGTCCTCCCCTGATCGTATGAGATGAGGGGGAAGACGATGATTTGTTCTGGGAAACAAGTGTCGAAGGGGCGCACGTTGATGCTGCAGGCATCGACGGTGGTCATGGGCGTCATGCTGGCTGCCGCTTGGCAGCCGGCCGCAGCGCAGAGCGAGTGTCAACTCGACGATGGCACGACGGGCGGGGCTGACGCGGGAACCGGTACGGATTCGTTCGCCTGCGGGCCGGACGCGAAGGTGACTCCCACCGGGGGAAGCGGAACTCCGGCCGAGCAATCGACCGCGATCGGAGATGGCGCAGAAGCCAAGGGGCACAACAGCACTGCCGTTGGCCAATTCGCCTACGCGGGTCACGCCCTCTACGATGCCGAGGGAAGCTCGGCCTTCGGCGCGGGATCCGAAGCCATAGGAAGCCGCGCGGTGGCGATCGGCACCGGTGACGATGATTTCATAAACAACCTGAGCAATACTTATGGCGCCCGCGACGACGATGCGACGGCGGTGGGCTTCGGAGCGACGGCGCAGTGGGAGGCCACGGCCGTTGGCCGCGGTGCAATCGCCGAGGCTCACAGCACGGCGATCGGCATTGCCAGCCTGGCGGAAGATCCCGGCACTCTCGCGGTCGGCTCGGGCACCTATGCCAGAGGCACCGGATCCATCGCGATCAGCGGCTGGACCGACATGAACGGGGACGGCCTGGCCCAGACTGGTGAAGGGGCGTTCGCGGGCAACGATTTTGCAACAGCGGTTGGAACCAGAGCCTACGCGAGCGGCACCGAGTCGACTGCGCTGGGCGCGGGCAGCGGAGCTCGCGGCGCCAGAACAACGGCGATAGGCTACGGAACCTATGCTGGCGGAACATACTCCACCACAATCGGAGCCGAGAGTCAGGCCCCTGCCGAACGCACGTCAGCTTTCGGCCACTATTCCGTGGCTTCCGGGGCCTCCGCCACGGCCTTGGGAGCCGAAAGCGTCGCAGGGGCGTCATTCGCCGTCGCGCTCGGTGCGTCCTCGGTCGCGGACGAGGTCAATACGGTGTCGGTCGGCCATTCCACGCTCAACCGGCGAATCGTCCATGTCGGCGACGGCACGCTCGCCGCGGGATCGACGGACGCGGTGACCGGCGGGCAACTGTTCGATACCAACCAGGCCGTCGCGACAGCGCAAACGACGGCCGACGACGCCGCGGCGGCAGCGGCCGCGGCGCAGGGAACGGCGGGTACCGCGCTTACCAATGCTGCAGCGGCGCAGACGGCCGCCGACGGGGCTGCTGCGGCGGCCACCGCCGCTCAGGGAACCGCCGACACCGCGCTGACCAATGCCGCAGCGGCGCAGACGACCGCCGATACTGCGCTGGCGAATGCCGCGGCGGCGCAGACGGCGGCCGACGGCGCTGCTGCTGCGGCCGCCACCGCCCAAGGAACCGCCGACACCGCGCTGGCCAATGCCGCAGCGGCGCAGACGACCGCCGATACGGCCCTGGCCAACGCCGCCACGGCGCAGCAAACGGCAGACGCCGCTCAGCAAACTGCCGACACCGCGCTCGCCAACGCGGCGACGGCCCAGCAAACGGCGGATACCGCGCTCGCCAACGCAGCGGCCGCCCAGCAGACCGCCGATACCGCACTCGCCGGAGTGGGGGCGGCGCAGCAGACGGCAGATACGGCTCTCGCCAATGCCGCGACCGCTCAACAAACGGCCGATGCGGCGCGGACGGAGGCGGCAACGGCCCAGCAGACCGCAGACACCGCGCTCGCCAACGCCGCGACTGCGCAGCAAACGGCCGATACGGCGCTGACCGAGGCCGCAACGGCTCACCAGAGCGCAGACACCGCGCTCGCCAACGCAGCGGCCGCCCAGCAGGCGGCCGACACCGCGTCCGCCAATGCCGCGACGGCGCGGCAGGTGGCCGATGCCGCGCAGCTGCGCGCCGACAATGCGCATGCGCTGGCGCAGCAGGCGGTCTCGAGCGGTGCCGTGACGCGCGAGGTGGCCGAAGCCGCACTGGCCAACGCCGCGACTGCGCAGCAGATCGCCGACGAGGCACGCCTCGAAGCGGATCAGGCGGCGGCCAACGCGGCGCTGGCACAGGCGGTCGCCGACAGCGCGCGGGCGACTGCCGACGAGGCGCTCGCCCGCACCGAGTACCTGGCGGTCAACGGCAGCGGCGCTCGGCCGACGGCGACCGGCGCCAACGCGATCGCGATGGGCTCGGGCGCCAATGCGAGCGGCGACAACTCCGTGGCGCTGGGCACCGGTGCGATCGCGCGCAACGGGGCGGCGGTCTCGATCGGCGCGGGCAACGTGGCCGACGGCAACGGCGCGGTGGCGATCGGCGATCCGAACGTTGCGACCGGCCAGGGCGCAGTAGCGATGGGGTACAACAACACCGCGACCGGAACCGGCGCGGTGGCGATCGGCAGCGAGAACCGCGCCGAGGGAGCCTCTGCGATCGCGCTCGGGGCCAACGCCGTCGCGACGGGCGACGGGGCGGTGGCGATCGGCGCCGGCGCGGTTGCCAGCCGGGCGAACCAGGTTGCCCTCGGCTCTTCGGCCTCGACCTACTCGATGCCGGGAATCGGCTCGGCGGCGAGCCGGGCGGCGCAGTCCGGGGCCACGGCGTTCGTCACCTCGGACGCGGCCGGCAATCTCGCGCTGGCCGACTTCGGGCCCGGCGACATCGGCCGGCTCGACGCGGCAATCGGGCTCGACCGGCGCGACGCGCGGTCGGGCATCGCCGCAGCCGCGGCGCTCGGCTACGCACCGATGCCGTCCGAGCCGGGGCGGACCAGCTACGTCCTCAACGGGTCGCTGTTCCGCGGGCAGGAGGCGATCGGCGGCTCGGTCGCGCACCGCTTCGATACCGAGGTTCCGCTCGCCGTCACCGCGGGGTTTGCCTACGCCGGCAACAAGAACAACATCGTACGGGTCGGCGTGGCCGGCGAGTTCTGAGAGCGAAAGGCGGAACCGCTGCGGGGACCCGGTCGTAAGTTCACCGGATCCCCGCCAATGACCAAGCCCCTCCTCACGCTCGCCTCGCTTTACCTCGCCGCAATCGGGCTCGCGCTGGTGTTCGTGCCGCGGCAGTTCGGGGTCGGGGCGGTGCCGGCGGATGCACCCGCAGAGCTTGTCGCGCTGTTGCGGCTGCTCGGCGGGCCGCTGCTGGGGATAGCGGTGCTCGACTGGCTGTCGCGCGGGGCGCCGCCGTCGCCCTGGCTGCGAGCGGTGCTGGCGGGCAACCTCGTCGGGTTCGGGGTCGTCACGGCGAACGATGTCTGGGGTATCGCGACCGGGGAGGCGCGCGAGCTGGCGAAGGGGTTCCTGGCGGTGCACCTGCTGTTCGCCGCGGCGTTCGGATGGACGCTGTGGCGGAAGGGGCACGGGTAACGGGGCGTTTCGCTTGCGACATGCCGACCCCGCTTTCGCGGGGATAGCGGAACGTGGCAGGGTGCAGGTCGTTGAAATGAGGAGGATGGCGGCGGCGCTGCGGCACCGCCCGGTCGCGGGATCGGAGCGTCATCAGGAGAGCTGAGTTGATCGAGCGTTCGAGGAACGTTTCCCGGGCCTGTTGGGCCCTGTTGCTGGCCGGATCGGCCGCGCTGGCGCTCGGTGCCGGGACGGCGACGGCGGCGCAGGAGCGCGCGGGCGCCGAGAGCGTGCGCGGCGCCGACCGGGCCGTGGCGCGTGCGCTGCGCGACGAGGCGCGCGGCGACTTCAGGGACTTCTACGCGGCGCGCGAGTTCCGGCCGCTGTGGGTTTCGGACGGGGCGCTCAACGAGGCGACGTTCCGCTTCCTGGAGATCGTCGACAGCGCCGCGGCGGACGGGCTCGATCCCGGGGACTACGCGCTCGATCATGTCCGCCGACTGATCGCGCGGACCGAGGGAGCCGATGCCGAGGCGCTGGCCGAGGCCGAGCTCGAACTCTCGCGGGCGTTCGTGCGGCTGGTCCAGGACATGCGCCGGCCGCGGATCGAGATGCACTACGCCGAAGAGGCAGTACGGCCCGGGCGGCTCGACGACGCCGAAGTGCTGCGGCGCGCGGGCGAGGCGGGGTCGTTCCCCGAGTACGTCGCGAACTTGGGCTGGATGCACCCGCTCTACACCGGACTGCGTCGGCAGCTCGCCGCGCTCGGCGAGCCGGCTGGGCGGCCACGGGTGGAGATTCCGACCGGGCCGACGCTGCGCGAGGGCGACGGCGGCGCGCGCGTGGCGCTGCTGCGCCGGCGGCTCGGCCTCGCCGACGGCGAGCAGTTCGACGCGGACCTCGCGCGGGCGGTGCGCGCGTTCCAGCAGGCGCACGGGATTGCCGCAGACGGGGTGGTCGGGCCGCAAACGCTGGCCGCGCTCAACGGCGGAGCCGGCGGCACCTCGCGCGAGGTGCTGCAGGTGAACCTCGAGCGCGCGCGGCTGCTGCCGGACGCGGCCACCAAGCACGTGGTCGTCAACGCCGCCTCGGCCGAGCTGGCCTATTACGACGCGGGCGCGCAGCAGGGCGCGATGAAGGTCGTCGTCGGCACAGCGAAGACGCCGACGCCGATGATGGCCGGGATGATCCGCTACGCCACGCTCAATCCCTACTGGAACCTGCCGGTCGACCTCGCCGCGAGCCTGATCGCGCCGCGGATGCTGGCCGGAAATTCACTGAAGGCGATGGGCTACGAGGTGCTGTCGGACTGGACCGCCGAGGCGCAGGTCGTCGATCCGAAAACGATCGACTGGCGGCGCGTTGCCTCAGGCGACGAGACCGTGCGGGTGCGCCAGCTGCCCGGGCCTGGCAACTCGATGGGCGCGGTCAAGTTCATGTTCCCGAACGACCTCGGGATCTTCCTGCACGACACGCCGAACCGCGAGCTGTTCAAGCGGGCGGCGCGGCAGTTCAGCAACGGCTGCGTGCGGCTCGAGGATGCCCACAGGCTCGGGCGCTGGCTGTTCGGCGAGGACCTGACGCCCGAGAGCGACGCGCCCGAGCAGTACCGTCACCTGCCGCAGCCGGTGCCGGTCTACCTGACCTACCTGACCGCGGTGCCCGACGGCAGCAGGCTCGCCCACTTCCCCGACGTCTACGGCCGCGACTCCGAGCGCGCGGCGCAGCTCGCCAGACGCTAGCGCAGCCGGCCCGCGGCCGGCCCCGGCCCTCCTCCGGACAAAGAGAAAGGGCGGCGCGAGGATCGCGCCGCCCTTCCCGTTGGCGTGCCGAAGCCTTCGCCTAGCCGCGTTCGCCAACCGGCGAGGGCGGCGGAGGCGGCGGGGGTGGCGGCGGAGGCGGCGGCGGAGGTGGCGGCGGCGGCGGAGGCGGCGGCGGAGGCGGAGGCGGCGGGGGTGGCGGCGG
>CALCBC010000078.1 GCA_937898525.1 uncultured Sphingomonadales bacterium | reverse complement strand
CACCACGCCATCGTTCTACGTCTACTGGCGGCAACTCTTCCCAATGGTGGCACTTGCGTATCGGGCTCCGGGCAATCCGGGCGTGCCCGGTCAGGATCGCCCGGTGTTCGCGGCTATTCGGCGACCACTATGCCACGGGAGACGGATACCGCCGGGGGACGGTGAGCGCGGACTTGTGCTCAGGCCGGCTCGTCGGGGCGGCGGAGTCTCCAAGCGTCGAATCCCGATCCAACGCTCGTCTCAGGAAGCAGAAGTTCGAAGCTGGGTTGCTTGGCTCCGGCGGCGTGCGGCCATTGGCGCTGCAGTCCGTCGGCTGGTCGAGGGGGGACTCCTCGAGCGGGTCGTCCACGAGATCGTAGAACTCGCAGGAGAGGTCCGCTTTTCTCTTGCAGAGCACCTTGTACCGGACATTGCGCGCGCTCGCCTACAGCTCGTTGCCAGCGAGCGGGATCAGGGTTTCGGCTACGACGTAATCCCGGGCGGCGTCCCTGACTTGCCTTGCGCCCTCGAACAGCACCGGCGCGAGGGAACGTCCGTCCGGAGCGAGCGGCGTGCCGTCGCGCGACGGCACCGTCTCGGGCACCCCGAGGCCGGCGAGCTCGAGCAGCGTCGGGAAGAGGTCGACGACGTGCGTCAGGGCATCGCTGGTGCCCGGCCTGATGCCGGGCCCCCTGATCGCCAGCGGGACGCGCACGCCGCTCTCGTAGCCGGTGCCCTTGGCTCGGCCGGGTTATGTACATGTTGTCGATGAAATCCGTGCCGGGTCGACCGTACATCGGCGTGCCGTTGTCCCCGATGATGATCACGTAAGTGTTCGGGGCGAGGCGCTCGACGGCCTCGAGCAGCTTGCCGATCACGGTATCCATGGAGTTGGTCATCGCCCGGTTCAGCGCTTCGGCGGAGCACTCGCCGATCCAAGGCGTCCCGAACTCTCCTTCGCAACCTGCCATTTCCGCGCGCGTGCGAGCATCGAGGGTGTCCGCATTGGGCACGACCGTCCGGTTGGGGAACTGTCCCGCGGTGATGTGCGACATGTTGAAGGCGAACCAGGCGAACCAGGGTCGTTCGGGATCCTCCCGTTCGCGCTCCGTGATCCATTGGATCGCATCGGCGCCCTTGACCACGGGTGCGAACGTCGTCGGGGCGATCCCGGACAGCGACCGCGTCGGCGCGGCTTCGGTGCGCCACTCGGTCGCGGGCATGGTCTCGTCCTGGATCTGATAGTCGTAGCCCCAATAGCCTGGATCGCACCGTTCAGATTGCCGAGGAACAGGTCGAAGCCCGCTTCCTTGGGCTTCATGCCCGGATATCGGTTCAGACCCGCCATGTGCCACTTGCCGAAAGCAGCCGTCGCATAGCCGGCGCGCTGGAAATCCCGGGCGGGGGAGTGATGGCGCTGGTCAAGCCAGCCCGTGTAGTCGAGCACCCCCGTTCGCGAGGCATAGAGGCCGGTCAGGATCGACGCGCGCGTCGGAGAGCAGAACGGCTGGGCCCAGGCCTCGGTGAAGACCATGCTTTCCGAGGCGAACGCCTCGAGTACCGGTGTCGAAGCAGGCCTGCCGACGATGCGCTCGTGCTGCGGGTGATTGCGCCCGTTTGGGCCATAGCGTCCGGCCAGCCGGTCGATCAATCCCGGGTACATGTCCGATGTCGTGTCCACGCCGACATCGTCCATGATGATCAGCAGGATATTCGCTCGCTCGGCCGGGGCGGGCTGGGCCGCGGCCTGTGTTGCCAGCGCCCAGCCGGCGACGGCACCGGCGGTCGAAGTGATCATCCGGCGGAGTCGCCGTCCTGAACGCGTACTCACGTGAGGTTCTCCCATTGGCGAGACAGGTATCGGTACGCCAATGGGGAACCCCGTGACGCGAGAGCAACGCGGCCCAAGGTTATGGGGGTATAGCGAGGGACTTCTAGGCCGCAGGCCGCAAGCGAGCGCAGACCAGGTTCGCCGGCCAAGGGGCGCCTGAACGCCTGGCATCGGCGCAGGTATAAGGAAAAGCCGATGGCAGCCTATAGGGATGGACGGCATTGCTTCGGCCCGGGTCGGTATAGGAATCAGCGCAGATGCCGACCGTTCACGAAAAGCGCGACGAACCGCGAAACTCTTGCGACAGCTTCGATAGTCCCGGGTTCGAACCGGGGTCATCGCGCGGCACGTCTCAACAGGCTGAGCCAGAGCTGGGCGGCGCAGCATCTGCCGGGGATGACGATATTGGCGACATGCTGTGCCTTGCCGGCGGCACTTTCCGCATGGGGTCCAATGACCACTATCCTGAAGAGGCGCCGGTCCGCGAGGTCACGGTGGCGAGCTTTGCGATCGACGTGACCCCGGTTACCAACGCCGCCTTCACCTGCTTCGTCCGCGCAACAGGGTACGTCACTCTGGCCGAGCGCCCGCCTTCGAGGGCGACCTACCCCGGCGCGGATCCCCGGCTTCTGGTGCCCGGATCGTCGGTCTTCACCCCGCCCGAGCGCTATCCCATCGCGCCCAACCCGCTGTTGTGGTGGCGCTATGTCGAAGGTGCGAGCTGGCGGCATCCGCTGGGACCGCACTCGACGATCGAGGGCAAGGACGACCACCCGGTCGTGCACGTTGCCTACGAGGATGCCGCTGCCTTCGCGGCCTGGGCCGGAAAGCGCCTGCCGACCGAGGCGGAATGGGAATACGCGGCGCGCGGCGGGCTGGAGGGCGCAGCCTTCGCCTGGGGGGACGAACTGGCGCCCGAGGGGCGCATGATGGCCAATTACTGGCAAGGTCCGTTCCCGAAGACGAATCTTTGCCTGGATGGATACGACAGGACCTCACCGGTGACGGCCTTTCCGCCGAACGGCTACGGGCTCTTCGACATGATCGGCAATGTCTGGGAATGGACCAGCGACGTGTTCCGCGAGCCTGGAGATACGAAGCCCTGCTGCACGCCCGATCAGCGGGCGGGCAACGCGGGGCAGGGCCCGCGCGGCGCGTTTCCCTGCATGGTGATCAAGGGCGGGTCGCACCTTTGCGCGGAGGATTACTGCAGGCGTTACCGGCCGGCGGCCCGCTATCCGCAGACGATCGACACGTCGACTTCGCACATGGGGTTTCGCTGTGCGCGCGATTGAGTCGCCTTTCGGGCGACCTCCGCATGGCGGTCGACCCAACCTGCAGTAGGCCGAGCCTCGCGACTCGGCTTGCGTGTCGCACGGCTTGTGGCGATCCCGCTACGATCGACGCACACGCGGTTGCTGGCGCGGTTCCGGTCATGTCATAGTGAACAATTAGGAAGCTATTGTTGGGTGGGAGGTTTCGTGGCGCGCTTGGGTGAGGACCTGACGCTCGGGCAGCTCCGGACCTTCATCTGCGTGGCGCGCTCCGGCAGCTTCGTGCGCGCCGCCGACACTCTCGGGATTTCCCAGCCGGCGGTCAGCGAGCAGATCACAGCGCTCGAGGAGCGCCTCGGTTATGCGCTGTTTCGCCGCCGGCGGGGGACGACTCCGGTTCTCACCGCCGACGGAACCGAGGCCCTGCGCAAGGCGCACGAGATCATCGAGGCGGCTGACGGCCTGGTGAAGGACACGCCAGGCCTGGCGCGCAAGACCGTGACCTTGAGCGTCGCGATCGGGCCGCTGCTGTGCGAGGCTTACCTCAAGCCCTTGTTGCCGCGAATCTATCGCGAGCACCCCCAGATCCAGATCGACACCTGGCCGCTCGTTCCGTTCTCGGAAATCGGCAAGGCGCTCAACAGGGGCCGGCTGGACCTGGCTGTCTACACAGTAGCGCCCCACGCGGGGGGGTGGACGGATGACCTCAACTGCATTTGCGATGTGCCGACAGTGCTCATTGCGCCGCCCGGAACCCGACGTGAACTCGCCTCCGGCCGGACATCGCTGGCCGATTACCAGTTCCTGATTCCCGGAGCGAGGGATCAGGTAGAGCCATGGGCGTTCACCATCTTCGCCGAGCTGGGCATTCGGCCACGGCTGGAGCCCGCGTTCTTCCAGCTCGCCGACGTCATCGAACAACTGGTCATCGATGGTCAGGGCATCGGGGTGAGGATGTACGAGTCGGTCAAGGACAGCATCAGGGAAGGCAAGGTAGAGTTGCTCGACTACCGGTTGCCCCGGATGCGGCGGATCATCGGCCGCTCTCCCCATGCTCCCCCTGAGGCCCGGATTCTCGAAGCCTATCTCCGCGAAGCGTTGCTTCGCGAGCGCGAGGAGCCCGCCTGCACTCGCGAAACCGGTCGTTTGGAGGCGGTGCCTTCCTCCCGCGAAGGCACCGTCGCGCCTCCTCCTCAGAACCGGACGTTGGCGCCGATGTAGAAACTGCGTCCGATCGTGTCGTAGAATCTCCCGTTGAGAGTGCCTCCCGGCAACTGCCCGTCGGTTTCCGGCGACGTGTTGGCCGTGTTGACCATGGTCAGGGGTGGAGCCTTGTTGAACAAGTTGTCCACGCCGAAGCGGAGCCTGACATCGTCGCTGAGTTGGTAGCTGCCGTTCAAGTGGAAGATGTCGTAGGAGGGGGCGCCGGTCGTCGGCGTTTCCGTTCCGAGATTGGCTTCCGCCGAATCTTCGACCGACGGCAGGTGCTGCCATTGCAGGGCGATGCGCGCCGGGCCGAGGCTGTATCCCAGTGTGGTCAGCGTACGATAGCGGAAGGCACCCTGGTTGAGCCCGTTGACGCTGGTCCCGAACGTGCCGGCGTATTCGGTCATCGGCTCGGTCGGCAGTTCCGCCGACTTGAAGTCGATGAGATAGTTGACCAGCGCGTTCAGGGTAACGCGCCCCGGGCCGGCGTCGAACGACCAGTCCAGCGCGGCGTCGATGCCCTGAACCTGGAACCGGCCGTTGTTCGCATAGGTGATCTCGACATTTCCGAGGTTTCCGTCGGGAATGTTGCGCGTGATCGCCTGGCAGGCGGCGCTTTCCGCGGCCGCGACGGGATCGCTTTCGATTGCCGGATTGAAGAACGGGTCGAAACACTTCTGTTGCGCGACGCCGACGGATTCGATGCCGATCGCGTCCTCGACCCTGATCTTGAACCAGTCGACCGTCAGCCGCAGGCCGGACAGGAGCGGAGCGTTGAACGGTGAGGAGAGAACCATCCCGACGGTCCAGGTGTCGGCCTTTTCCGGGCTGAGGTCGGGATTGCCGACGACCGTCGGGAACGCGAAACCGCCCGTTGCGGTCGATGTCGATGCCACCGAGGGTGGCAGGTTGTTCGGGCCGCCTCCGTAGTAGTTGAACTCGGTTTGTCCGGACGGATCGTTCCGGTTCATCATGATCCGGCACACCGCCTCGACGTTGGCGGCGTTGGGATTGGTTTCGCGATTAGCCGAGAAGGAATTCGGGTTGCCGGTCGAGCATACGTCTCCGGCGTTGTTGGTCCCGAGCGTCTGCTGCGGGGCAAGGAACAGCTCGCCGATATTGGGCGCGCGTTCGGCCCGGTTGAAGCCGCCCCGGAACCTCAGCCAGGATGTCACTTCCCAGTCGCCGAGCACCTTGAAGGTGTAGCTCGTCCCCGTGGTGCTATAGTCGGACATCCGGCCGCCAACCTCAAGATTGAACGCATCGACCAGCGGGATGTCGTGCAACACGGGTATCAGCAGTTCGCCGTAGACTTCCTTGACGTCGAACGCCCCGAACGAATTGCCGCTCGGGTAGATTCCGAGCGCCTGGTCGAGGAACGAGCGCCCTTCAGTCGTGAGCGTGTCGTTCAGGAACTCGTAGTCGAGCTCCCGGTAGCTCGCGCCGACGGCCGCCCGCAGCTCGCCCGCCGGCAGGTCGAGCAGCTTGCCCTGGAAATTGGTCTCCGCGATCGTCTGGCGCATCGACGACCGGTTCTTGAGGTCGGCGCCGATTGCCTCGAGGCAGTCGGCCGAGAACCCGCCCGTGGGGATGTCCCAGAAGTCGAGACCCGTGGCGCAGGTGGCCGTGGAGGCGCCGAAACCGCCCGATTCCTCGTTGCCGGTCCTCTCGAAACCGTGGCCGTGGTTGGGCGTGGTCAGCACGTCACGCAGCCGCTCGAGCGAGAAGATCCCGGTCTGCTGAGCGAACGTCGAGGACACTCCGTGATTGACGTAGGCTTCCCAGGTCCAGTCGGTACCCGGAATGGTACCCTCGAGGCCGGCGAGGATGTTGTAGGTGGTGACGTCGGTGAACGTCTCCCGCGGCACCGGCAGCTTCGCATTGAGCGTGTAATCGGCTTCGGGATCGGCCCGGCTGAGCAGGAGCGTCTGCATGTCCGCCGGCACGGGAAAGACCATATAGGTCGGGCATCCGCCGGTCGCCGGACAATCGAGCCCGTAGCGGCCTCCCGCGAGATAGTCCGCGTGGGTCGTGCCATCGTCGTTCAGCGAAGAGGCAATTCCCCGGGTCTCGTCACCGAGATAGATCCGGTTGCCGTAGGGTATGCTGGCGCCCCATCCGCCGGTGATCGGCCCCGCGGCGTTCAGCGTCCGCGTCTTGACGTGGCTGAACAGCCCTTGAGCGAAGACGCCGATCCAGTCGTTGATCTCGTAGTTGCCGCGCGCCAGGAAATTGTAACGGGTGAGCGGCAGGACCAGGTAGAGTTCATCGTCGTTCTTGGCGATCGTCCCGGCGGCCGTGACCTTGTACTCGGTCCCGTCCAGCGGGCCTGCAAAGAACGGAGCGCCTCCGCGAGAGGCAAACGTGTTGCCGGTGAACAGCTGGCCATCGGGTGTGGCGTAGATCGTGCTGTTGGCGGGTATTGCCGGGTCGGCGCCCGGGAAGACTTGCTGGATGGCTGCGGCACTGAACGAGTTCGTGGCAGTGAACGGAATTCCCGTCTGGTCGAGCCGCAGGGCGGTGCCGCCGTTGAGCGGGCTCCGGAACAGCTCCTGGTACCAGGAGCGATCGCGCTGGTAGCTCGCTTCGCGGGTGTTGACGGACATCGCCAGACTCACGTTGCCGCGACTGTCGGCGAAGTCGGTGCCCATGATGCCGGAAAACTGGTATTCGAGGCCGTCGCCTTCCTGGCTGATCCCCACCCGTCCGTCGAGCTCGAGGCCCTGGAAGTCCTTCTTGAGGATGAAGTTCGTGACGCCTGCGACGGCATCGGCGCCGTAGGTTGCCGAGGCGCCGCCCGAAATCACCTCGACGCGCTGGATCGCCGCTGAGGGGATGGTGGTGATGTCGGTGACGCCTGAGGCGTTGCTCGGGGTCGATCTCCGGCCGTCGAGCAGCACCAGGTTGCGGTTGGCGCCGATGCCCCGCAGCGAGACCGTCGCGGCCCCCGGCGTGTTGGTTGCCGTCGGCTGGATGTCTCCGCCGAGAGTGGGCGTTTGCGCCGGGGTGAACTGGGGCAGCTTGTTGAGGCTCGTCTCGATGGCTGCGCTCGACGATTGTTCGAACAGGTCCTCGTCGACCGTCACGATCGGGCTGTTGGCTTCGAAATCCCGGCGCGCGATGCGCGAGCCCGTCACGACGATGGCGTTTGCCGAGGTCCCCGAGGCTTCCTCGCTGGGCTCCGGCGAGGTTTCCTGCGCCATCAGCGGCGACCAGGGCAGCATCGTGAGCGCGCTACCCGCCAGCAGGCATGCCGCTTTCCGGCACCGCCGGTCCATCACTATCCTCATTGTCGTTTCCCTATCTGCGCCGATCAGTTCTCCCTCCGGTGGGCCGCACGCGGCTCCCGGGCCGTCCTGGATTCAGCCCGGCGTGCTTGCGTTGGGTGGCGCGGGTTGGCGGGACCTCGCCGGCCGTTTCCGACCCCATCGGAACGCAATTCACAACAGCGTGGGATAGTGAAAGCAACTGACGCGTAACCTATAGCTTATATAGCCACTGTCCTATTTTCACGGGGTAGTGGAGTGGATATCGGGCCCTGCCTATT
>CALCBC010000077.1 GCA_937898525.1 uncultured Sphingomonadales bacterium | reverse complement strand
TTACGCGCCCGCAGGACCCATGCACGGCTTCGCCAATCCCGCCCGTTTCCTGAGGATAGCCCGCTGGCTGACGCCGGCGTTGCTGGTGGCCGGGCTGGTGCTCACCGCCGGCTCGCTCGCATGGGGCCTCACGGGCTTGCCCGCCGAACGCCTCCAGGGCGAAACCGTTCGAATCGTGCTGATTCACGTGCCGACGGCATGGCTGGGCATGGGCGGATGGACGGCGATAGCGGTCGCCAGCCTCGTCGAGCTGGTCTGGCGTCACCCGCTCGCGGCGATCGCGGCCCGCGCCGCGGCGGCGCCGGGGGCCGTGTTCGCTGCCCTGTGCCTCGCTACCGGCTCGATCTGGGGCCGCCCGGCCTGGGGCACCTGGTGGGTGTGGGACGGCCGGCTCACCTCGATGCTGGTGCTGCTGTTCCTCTACTTCGGTTACATGGCGATCGCCGCAGCAGTCGACCGCGAGGGCGGGTCGAGCCGGATACCGGCGATCTTCGGACTGGTCGGGGCGGTCAACATCCCGATCATCCACTACTCGGTGATCTGGTGGAACTCGCTCCACCAGCCACCGAGCCTGTCGATGGGCTCGTCGGCGATGTCGGCTGAGTTCCTCGTTCCGCTGGCGGTCTCGACCCTCGGCTTCTCACTGCTGTTCGGCGGCGTTGTCCTCGCGCGGATGCGGGCGATCCTAGCCGACGTGCAGGCGCAGGCGCGACTGCGACGCAAGGCGCTGGAGGCCTGATGCGCGAAGCTCTCGACCAATGGACCTTCGTCATCGCAGCCTACGCGCTGACCGCGGTGGGAACGCTGGCGCTGGTCACGTGGAGCTGGTTGGCGATGCGCGCGGCCGAGCGGCGCCGCGACGCCGGGCGCGGGCGATGAGCGCGCTCAAGCCCAAGCACCAGCGGCTGGTGCTGGTCGTCGTCGCAATGGTCGCGCTGATCGCGGCTGCGCTGCTCGCCACCTGGGCGCTGCGCAACCAGGCGAGCTACTTCTACGTTCCAAGCGACATTGCCGCTGATCCGCCGCCCCCGGGGCAGGCGATCCGCCTTGGGGGGATGGTAGAGGAAGGCTCGTTTCGGACCCGGGCTGACGGGGTGACGATCGACTTCGTCGTCGGCGATGGCGAGGCACGCGTGCCGGTGACTTTCTCGGGTATCGTACCAGACCTGTTCGTCGAAGGCTCGGGCGTCGTTGCCGAAGGTTCCATGCGGGGCGACGGGACTTTCGTGGCGACGAACCTGCTGGCGAAGCACGACGAGACCTACATGCCGCGCGAGCTCGAGGACATGGACGCCGCCGCGCGGCGCGAGGTCGTGGCGGAAACCGAATGATCGCCGAGTTCGGCCTCGCCGCGCTGTGGCTGGCGGCCGCGCTGGCCGGACTGCAGTTGCTCGGCGGCTTTGCCGGGCTGAGGCCGGGCGGGGAGCGCCTTGCAGCACTGGTGCGCCCGGCGGCGGTGCTCCAGGCGCTGCTCTGCGCGCTCGCCTTCGTTGCCTTGCTGTGGCTGTTCGCGCGCACCGACCTGTCGGTCGCGCTCGTGGCGAAGAACTCGCACTCGATGAAGCCGCTGATCTTCAAGCTGTCGGGTGCCTGGGGCAACCATGAGGGTTCGATGCTGCTGTGGGTCTCGGTCATGGCGCTCGCCGGCGGGCTGATCGCGCTTATCGAGCGGCGCCTGCCCGAGCGGACGATGCTGGCGACGCTCGGCGCGCAGGCTTTCGTCGGGCTCGGGTTCTACGCCTTCCTGCTGGTGTCTTCGAACCCGTTCGAACGCCTGCCACAGCCGCCTGCCGAAGGACTGGGGCTCAACCCGCTGCTGCAGGACATCGGCCTCGCGATGCACCCGCCGACGCTCTACTTCGGCTACGTCGGGCTGTCGGTTGCCTTCAGCTTCGCAGTCGGCGCCTTGCTGACGCGTCAGGTGACCCCCGAGTTCGCCAAGGTCATGCGCCCGTGGATCCTCGGGGCGTGGATCTTCCTCACGCTGGGCATCACCGCGGGCTCCTACTGGGCCTACTACGAGCTCGGCTGGGGCGGCTGGTGGTTCTGGGACCCGGTCGAGAACGCCTCGTTGATGCCGTGGCTCGCGGCGACCGCGCTGCTGCACTCTGCGAGCGTGCTCGCCGCGCGAGACGCACTGAGGACATGGACGATCCTGCTCGGCGTCGTCGCGTTCTCGATGAGCATGGTCGGCACTTTCCTCGTGCGGTCGGGCATCCTGACGAGCGTCCACGCCTTCGCCGTCGATCCCGAGCGCGGCGCGTTCATCCTCGCGCTGCTGGCAATCTATATCGGTGGCGCGCTGGTGCTGTTCACGCTCCGCGCCGGGACCATCGCCGAGGGCGAGCGGTTCGCGATGCTCAGCCGCGAGGGAGCGCTGGTGGTCAACAACGTGGCCCTGTCGGCGATTCTCGGAATCGTGCTGCTCGGCACGCTTTACCCACTGCTGACCGAGGCGTTCGACGTGCGTGTGTCGGTCGGCCCGCCGTACTTCAACCCGGTCGGCGCGATCTTCTTCCTGCCGATGCTGGTCGTGCTGGCGATCGGCCCGCTGCTGCGCTGGCGGCGCGACTCGTTCGAACGGGTACAGAAGCCGGTCGTGGCGATCGCCGTGGTCGCCCTCGCAGTGCTGGCCGGCGTGCATTTCATCGCCGGTGTGGCGCTGCTGCCGCTGCTCGGGATGGCGCTCGCGGCCGCCGTGGCCGTGGGCAGCGTGATGCCGCTTGCCGGGCGCTCGTTGCGCCGCCTGCCGCTCGCGGTGTGGGGCATGGTGATCGCGCACTTCGGCGTCGCGGTCGCGCTGTTCGGGATGGCCGCTGATACCGCGTTCCAGCAGGAGCGGCTGGTGGCCGCGCGGGTCGGCGAGACGATCACTGACGGCCCGTGGACGATCACGCTGGCGGCGGTCGAACCGGTCGCGGGACCGAACTGGACCGCGCTCGAAGCGCGGCTCGAGGCGAGCTACAAGGGTGGCGAGGTCCAACTCGCCCGCCCGCAGGCCCGCAGCTTCTGGACCCCGCCGCAGGAGACGAGCGAGGTGGCGCTTCTGACGCGCTGGAACGGACAGCTCTACGCCGCACTCGGCGGCGAGGCCGAGGGCGAGCGGTGGCAGCTCAGGCTGTGGTGGAAGCCGTTCGTGACCTGGATCTGGTACGGAGGCATCCTGATCGGGCTCGGCGGTCTGCTGGCGCTGATCGGGCGGGTCGCGAGCGATCTCCGGCGCCGCAGCGCGCGGGCGCAGATTGCCGTGCGACGCGGGGAGGTGGCGGCGTGAGCTGGCTGCGCTGGGCCTTGCTGGCGGCCGTGTTCGCCGGACTCGGGCTGTTCGCCTGGCAGCTCAGCCGGGAAAAGGACGAGTTCGTCCACAGCACGATGATCGGCAAGCCGATCCCGCCGTTCGACTTGCCCGCCGCCGTAGCCGACCGGCCGGGCCTGTCGAGCCGCGACCTCGCAGACGGACGACCCAAGCTGCTCAACGTCTTCGCCAGCTGGTGTGTCCCCTGCGCCGCCGAGGCGCCCAACCTGGCGCGGCTCGAAGCGAGCGGCGCAGAGATCGTCGCGGTGGCGATCCGGGACCGGCCCGAGGACGTCGCGGCGTTCCTCGAGCGCTACGGCAATCCGTTCACCCGCATCGGCAAGGACGACATTAGCGCGGTACAGCTGTCGATCGGTTCCTCCGGCGTGCCGGAGACATTCGTGATCGATGGTAAAGGCGTGATCCGCCATCAGCACATCGGCGACATCCGCGACGGCGACGTGCCGGTGCTGCTCGAGAAGCTGCGCGAGGCCGGGGCGTGATCGCCACCGCCCGTCATTCCGGCGAAAGCCGGGACCGCATGCCGCCAGCTCGGTGCTTGCGGGACGCGGTCCCGGCGTTTGCCGCGATGACGATGTGGGTGCTGGTCTCCTGCCTCGCGCTGCCCGCAGCCGCCCAGGACTCGCTCCCTCCGGCGCCCTATGCCTACCAGCAGCTCGAAGACCCCGCACTCGAGGCCAGGGCGCAGGCGCTGATGGAGACACTGCGCTGCCTCAAGTGCCAGAGTCAGTCGATCGCCGACAGCGACGCGCCGATGGCGGGCGACATGCGCCATCAGGTGCGCACGCGGATCGCCGCCGGCGAGGATCCCGAGGCGATCCGCGCCTGGCTGATCGAACGCTACGGCGATTACGTCAGTTACAAGCCTACGGTCAGCGCGACGACCTGGCCGCTGTTTGCGGTCCCGGCCGTACTGGTGCTGCTCGCGCTGCTGATCCTGCGGCGGCGCCTGAGGAGGGCGCGATGACCTGGCTCGTGGCGATCGCGCTGGCGCTTGCGGCGTTCGCCGTGGCTGCCTTCGCGCTGCGCATCGATCGCAGCGGCTGGACCACCGTGGCCGCGGCGCTGGCGCTGGGCCTCGCCGGCTATGCGATGCAGGCGAGCCCGGACGTTCCGGGTGCGCCCGCCCGGCCGGCCGACGAGATCGACGGGCTGGGGTGGGAGATGATCGAGCTGCGCAAGGAGATGTTTCCTCAGGGGCGGCCCCTCAGCGGCAAGCTGATCATCGCCGACGGGTTCGCCCGCCAGGGCCAGCACGACGACGCGGCGACCGTGCTGCGCGGCGCGATCGCCGAGGATCCGCGCAACGCCGAAGTCTGGCTCGCTCTCGGCAACGCGCTCGTCGAACATGCCGACGGCACGCTGACCCAGCCGGCGCTGTTCGCCTACCGCCGCGCCGAACAGCTCGACCCCGGCGGCGTCGGGCCCGGGTTCTTCCTGGGCCTCGCGTTGATCCGCCAGGGCCGGTTTGCCGAGGCGCGGTCGCTGTGGCGGGAAACGCTCGAGGCGGCCCCCGAAGACGCCGAGGGGCGCACGGCGCTTGCCGAGCGGCTCGGACGCCTCGAAAGCCTGTTCGCACAACCCGGTGAAACCGGCCAGGTCCCGCAATAGCACGAGCGGGCGTGCTGCATTGCGGCGTCATGCCGCCACTGCTAAGCGCCGCCCTTCGCCGCGCACGAGTCGCAAGAGGGGCCTTCAATCCCGATGAGCGCAGCCGATGGGGAAGACCGCGCCTCCGCCAGGCTCAAGCTGGCGGTGGGGGCTATCGGCATCGTCTTCGGCGATATCGGTACCAGCCCTCTCTATGCCTTCCGCGAGACCTTCGTCGGCGCGCATCCCCTGACGCTCGACGACATCCACGTGCTCGGCGTGGTCAGCCTGATCTTCTGGTCGATGACGCTGGTCGTCTCGATCCAGTACGTCACCTTGTTGATGCGCGCCGACAACAAGGGCGAGGGCGGCTCGCTCGCACTGGTTGCGCTGCTCTCGCGGCGCGTCGGGCGGGCGCAGTACGGCTGGCTCATCGTCCTGCTCGGGGTGTTCGCGACCGCGCTGTTCTACGGCGACAGCATGATCACGCCGGCGATCTCGGTATTGTCTGCGGTCGAGGGTCTTGCGGTGGTCAACCCGCGGATGTCGGGCTGGGTCATCCCGATCTCGCTGACGCTTCTCGTCGCGCTGTTCCTCCTGCAGAAGCGTGGCACGACCAAGGTCGGCACGCTCTTCGCCCCGGTGATGATCGTTTATTTCGTCGTGGTCGCGGTGCTCGGCGTCCTGCACATCGTCCGCACGCCCGAGATCCTGATGGCGCTCAACCCGTGGTACGCCGTGCACTTCTTCCTGATCGACAAGTGGCTCGCATTCCTCGCCCTCGGCTCGGTCGTGCTGGCGGTGACCGGGTCCGAAGCGCTCTATTCCGACATGGGCCACTTCGGGCGCGGGCCCCTGCGCCTGTCGTGGTTCGGCTTCGTCATGCCGTGCCTGCTGCTCAACTACTTCGGCCAGGGCGCAATGATCGTCGGCCTCGGCGATGCGAGCGCGGCCGAAGCGATCAAGAACCCGTTCTTCTTCCTTGCCCCGGAGATGCTGCGCCTGCCGCTGGTGCTGCTTGCTACCGCCGCAACATTCATCGCCAGCCAGGCGGTAATCTCGGGCGCATTCTCGATCACTCACCAGGCGATCCAGCTCGGCTTTGTCCCGCGCCTCGGCATTCGCCACACGAGCGACGAGCACCACGGGCAGATCTACATCCCGACGATCAACTGGGCGCTGATGATCGCGGTGATCCTGCTGGTACTGTTCTTCCGCAACTCGTCGAACCTCGCTGCAGCTTACGGTATTGCGGTGACCGGGGCGATGTTCATCGACACCTGCCTGCTCGCGGTCCTGCTGGTGCTGGTGTGGCGCTGGAGGTGGTGGCTGGCGGTGCCGTTGCTGGCGGTGTTCTTCGTCGTCGACGGCGCCTACTTCGCCGCGAACCTGACCAAGGTGCCCGACGGCGGCTGGTTCCCGCTGCTGGTCGGCGCCGTCGCGTTCACGCTGCTGACCACCTGGGCCAAGGGACGGCGGCTGATGCGCGAGCGGATGAGCGAGGTCGGCCTGCCGCTGGAGATCTTCGCCAAGTCGGCGCGCGGCAGCACTGCCAAGGTGCCGGGGACGGCGATCTTCATGAACTCGGGGTCGAGCGGGACCCCGTCGGCGCTGCTGCACAACATCAAGCACAACAAGGTGCTGCACGAGCGCGTGGTCGTGCTGACCGTGCAGATCGCAGACGAGCCCTACGTCGACCGCGAGGAGCGGGTAACGGTCACGAACGTGGGCGACGGGTTCTACCGCGTGGTGCTGAACTACGGGTTCATGGAGGAGACCGACGTCCCCGCCGCGCTCAAGACGCTCGACATGTGCGGGGCGCCGTTCGAGATGATGCAGACCAGCTTCTTCCTCTCGCGGCAGACGCTGATCGCCGCCAAGCACCCCGGCATGGCGCTGTGGCGCGAGAAGCTGTTCGCCTGGATGATGCGCAACGCGGCGACCCCGATGGAGTTTTTCCGCCTGCCGACCAACCGGGTGGTCGAGCTCGGCAGCCAGGTCGAGATCTGAAGCCGGCGTTAACCGTAACCCTCAACCCTCAGCTAACCCTGCGGGCTGAGTCATGGGGCATGGGTCAGCCCGCCTATGCGCCAGTCACAGCTCCGGTCGAGCGCCGCTCATCTCGCAGGCGGCGGGTGAGCTGCCCGGCGCAGCTGCGGATGGCGCGAGGCCAGCGGATCGGCTGCCTGTGCGACCTCTCCGAGCGCGGTGCGCGCGTGCAGATGGATGATCCGCCGAAACCGGGTACGGCCGGAACGCTCGAATGGATGTGCTTCGAGGCGCCGTGCACGGTCATCTGGGCGACAGAGTCGATGTGCGGCCTGATGTTCGACCGCGACATCCCGCCGGCGCGCGTGTTCGAGACGCAGCAGTTCGGCGAGGAATACGAGAGCCCGATCGCCGAGGTGTCGAACATCCCGCTCGGGCAGAAGCGCCGCCGGCTCGGCAGCTGAGGCGGGCCGGCGGCGTCGCAGTCAGCCCATGTTGGCGCTGACCATCGCGTAGAACATCGGCAGCGACAGGATCACGTTGGTGCGGCTCGCCGCGAGCGCGACCGGCGCGGCTTTCGCCTTGGCCTCGTCACTTGCTTCGACGAGGCCGAGGATCTTCTTCTGCGCGGGCCAGATCACGAACCACACGTTGGCGGCCATGATCAGCGCCAGCCACATGCCCAGGCCGATCAGGTTGATGCCGTCCGCGCCTGTGCCCTGGAAGGTCAGGGCCTGGCCGCCGTAGCCGTTGTGGAAGGCGATCGCGAGGCCGGTAAGTACGGTGAACAGCGCGCCATAGCGGAAGAAGAACAGCACGCTCGGTGCGATGTAGCCGGTGACGCCCTTCTTCAGCTCGGCGGGCACCTTGGGCATCGTCGGGACCTGCACGAAGTTTAGGTAGTAGAGCAGGCCGATCCACACCACACCGAAGAACAGGTGGAGCCATCGCAGTACGGCGTTGGTGACCGCCTCCGCGTTCTCGCCGGTCCAGCCGGCGAAGGCAACGATGACCACGATCGCCAGGACGAGGCCGGTCAGGAGCACGAGATGCAGGTTGCCGAAGAACTTTGCCATGGCGTTTCCCCTCTGAACGCTGGATCTGTCGTTGGCGCGTTCTAACCGCAGCCGGGCGCTGGCGACAAGCGCGGCCTCATTCGTGCGGAGGATTCTCGAGAACCTCGGCCTTATCCTCGACGTTGAGCCCGTGGCGCAGCAGCATGGGCAGCTGCGTGAAGGTGAACAGGAAGGTCAGCGGCAGGAACAGCCACAGCTTCGCCGCGAGCCAGCTTTCGAAGCTGAGCGTGTACATCAAGGCGGTGTTGAGGACGGCGAGGAAGAAGAAGAACAGGCCCCAGTTGAACGACAGCTTGAGCCAGCCTTCGTCCGACAGCCCGTCGAACGCCGCTTCGAGCAGCGTCTTGAGCAGCGCCTTGCCCTTCAGCCAGCCGCCGATGAGGAGCGCGCCGAAGCCGACGTAGATGATCGTCGGCTTCCACTGGATGAAGCGTTCGTCCTGGAAGTAGATCGTCAGCGCGCCGAAGGCGACGATCAGCGCGGTCGACAGCCACAGCATCGGCGAGACCTTGCCGAGGTACCACTTCGAGAAGGCCAGCGCGGCGATCGCCGCGACGATGAACGCGCCGGTGCCGCGGATCACGGCGAAGATCTCGCCGACCATGTCTTCGCCCTCGGGGGCGAAGTAGCGGTAGGTGAGGAAGAAGACGAGCAGGGGCCCGTAATCGACCAGGATGTTGAGCCAGCCGGACTTGGGCTTCTTCGCAGGCGCGTCCGCCATCATGCCACTCCCGCGATCACGCGCGCGACGAGGTCGGGGTCGAACGGGCGCAGGTCGTCGATCTTCTCGCCGACGCCGATCGCGTGGATCGGCAGCCCGTACTGCTCGGCCGCGGCGACGAGCACGCCGCCCCGGGCGGTGCCGTCGAGCTTGGTCATGATCAGGCCCGTCACTCCGGCGACCTCCTTGAACACGTCGATCTGGCTCAGCGCGTTCTGGCCGTTGGTCGCGTCGAGCACCAGCACCACGTCGTGCGGCGCCTCGGGATTGAGGCGGCCGAGCACGCGGCGGATCTTGGCCAGCTCGTCCATCAGCTCGCGCTTGTTCTGCAGCCGCCCGGCTGTGTCGACGATCAGCGCGTCGATGCCGGTGTCGGTCGCGCGCTTGACCGCATCGAACACGATGCTCGCCGGATCGCCGCCCTCGGGGCCCCGGACGATGTCGACGCCGATCCGCTCGGCCCACACGGCAAGCTGGCCGATCGCCGCGGCACGGAAGGTGTCGCCGGCGGCGAGCAGGACCGAGTAATCGTCCACCTGCAGCCAGTGCGCGAGCTTGGCGATCGTGGTGGTCTTGCCGCTGCCGTTGACCCCGATCACCAGGATCACCTGCGGACGGGGGAAGGCGGTGATTTCGAGCGGCTTTGCCACCGGGCGCAGGATCGCGGCGATCTCCTCGGCGACCGCCTCGCGCAGCTCGCGCTCGGTGATCGACAGGCCGAATCGCTTCTCGGCGAGCCGGGCGCGGATGCGCGCGGCGGCGCTGGGGCCGAGGTCGGACAGGATCAGGGCGTCCTCGACTTCGTCGAGCGTGGCGTCGTCGAGCTTCGCCGTCGCGACCGCGGCGGTGAGGTTCTCGGTCAGCCGCTCGGACGTCTTGCGGAACCCGCCGAACAGCCTCTCGGTCCAGCTACTCGGTTCGCTCATTGCAGCAGGCCCCCTTCGACCCGACGCGGCACCACGGTCACGATCTCTCCCGGCGCCGTTCCCGCGGGCACCGCGACGCGCGCGAAGTTGCCCGCGTGACCGGTGCCGTCGGTCTCGGCGAGAACGTCAAGCGGCCGGCCGACCAGGCTGGCGAGCCATGCCTCGCGGACCGAGGCAACCTCGGCCCTGAGCTCGGCCGCGCGCCCCCGGATCGCCGCCTTGTCGAGTTGCGGCATCCGCGCGGCCGGCGTTCCCGGGCGCGGCGAGTAGGGAAACACGTGGCCGTGGACGATACCGAGATCGCGAACGATCGACAGGTTCGCCGCGTGCATGGCCGCGTCCTCGGTCGGGAAGCCGGCGATCAGGTCGGCGCCGATGGCGATTTCCGGCCGGCGAGTACGCAGCCGCTCGACCAGCAAGACGGCGTCGGCGCGCAGGTGCCGGCGCTTCATGCGCTTGAGGATCAGGTCGTGCCCGTGCTGCAGCGAGAGGTGCAGGTGCGGCATGACCCGCTCCTCTCCGGCGAGCAGCTCGAACAGCCGTTCGTCGATCTCGATCCCGTCGAGCGAGGACATGCGCAGGCGGTGCAGCTGCGGGAAGGCATCGAGGATCGCGGCGACGAGATCGCCGAGGCGAGGGCCGCCGGGCAGATCGTGGCCCCAGCTGGTCACGTCGACGCCCGTCAGGACGACCTCGGGCGCGCCCTGGTCGAGATGGCGCTCGACCTCGGCGAGCACTTCGGCGACGCTCAGCGAACGGCTCGGCCCGCGCCCCTGCGGAATCACGCAAAAAGTGCAGCTGTGGTCGCACCCGTTCTGCACAGCCACGAAAGCACGGGTGTGGCGTGGCGGCACGGCGGCGGGGCGATCGGGCACGTTCCAGGCCCGGGCGTCGAGCTTGCGGGCATTGGGGACGAGTCCGTCGACCTCGGGCATCGCCGCGAGCTGGTCGCGCTCGACGTCGGCTGCACAGCCGGTCACGAGCAGTCGTGCATTCGGTCTCGCCCGGCGGGCCTTGCGGATTGCCTGTCGCGTCTGGCGGACGGCCTCGGCGGTGACGGCGCAGGAGTTGACCACGACGACGTCGCGCTCGCCCGCAAGCAGCGCGCGGATCGTCTCGCTTTCGGCGATATTAAGGCGGCAGCCGAGGGAGATCACCTCGGGCGGCGTCGCTTGGGCCGTCACGCGTAGTCGCCCCAATCGAACGTGCCGCGGAAGCTCTCGGTCGCGGGCCCGGTCATCGTGATCCGGTTGCCCTCGCCCCATTCGATCAGCAGCGCGCCGCCCTGCAGCGCCACGGTAACCTCGCGCTGTACCAGCCCCCGGCGCATCGCCGCAACCGCGGTGGCACAGGCACCGGTTCCGCAGGCGCGCGTGATGCCGACCCCTCGTTCCCACACCCGCAGGCGGATGTTGTCCTGGTTCTCGACCGTGGCGACGTTGACGTTGACGCGCTCCGGAAACAGCGGGTCGCGCTCGATCTGCGGGCCGAGGCGGTCGAGCTCGACCGAGTCGCAGTCGTCGACGAAGAACACCGCGTGGGGGTTGCCGATGTTGACCGCCGACGGCTGCTCAAGGGTTTCCCACCCGACCGGCATGGCCGCCGTGTCCATCGCATAGGCGAGCGGGATCGCGTCCCATTCGAAGCGCGGTTCGCCCATGTCGACCGCCGCGCCGCCGTCACCGGGCTGCACCGCCAGGATTCCGCCCGCGGTCTCGATCTGCGCCGGAAGGCCGTGAAGCATCGCAACCGCGCGTGTCGCATTGCCGCAGGCCTCGACCTCGCTGCCGTCGGCATTGAAGATCCGCATGCGGAAGTCGGCCTTGGTCGATTCCTCGAGCAGGATCAGCTGGTCGCAACCGATCCCGGTGTGCCGGTCCGCCAGCGCCCTCGCGACGGCAGGAGTCATCGGTGGCAGCGGCTGCGTGCGCGTATCGAGCACGACGAAGTCGTTGCCGAGGCCATGCATCTTGGTGAAGGCGGCGCGCATGCTCGTCCACCTAGGGACGGAGCGCGCGCAGGGCAATGGGGCGGCGCTCAGCCTGCCTTGCGCTTCTCCGGACGCGCGGGTTCGGACCGTTGCTCCGCATCTGCGGTCTGGCTCCTCAGCAGCTTCCTGCCTGCCAGCCGGGCGCGGGTCGCCGCGGCGTCCTCGGGCTGGCCGTAGAGGTATCCCTGACCCTTGAGCTGGCCCATGTTGCGCAGCGCCTGTCGGATCGCGGCGGTCTCGACCCCCTCTGCCGTGACCGGCATCGACAGCCCGCGGCCGAGGGACACGATCGCCTCGACAAGCTCGTTGCTGATCCCTTCTTCAGCCAGTTCGGCGACGAAGCTGCGGTCGATCTTGAGGCGGTCGAACGGCAGCGTGCGCAGCTGCGAGAGACTGGCGTAGCCGGTGCCGAAATCGTCGAGGCTGACCCGGATGCCCTGGTTCTTGAGGCTGGTCATGATCGCGCGGACAGCGGCGACGTTCTCGTGCAGGCAGTTCTCGGTCACCTCGACCTCGAGCCGGTTGGGCGGGAAGCCGCTGTCGACGAGAATCCTGAGCAGCTTCTGGGCGAACCACGGGTCGCGCAGCTGGACCGGCGAGATGTTGACCGACAAGGTCAGCCGAGGGTCCCATTCCTTGGCGTCCTCGAGGGCCTGCCGGATCAGCGATTCGGACAGTTCGCCGATCAGTTCGATCTCCTCGGCGATCGGGATGAAGGTCTCCGGGCTGACCAGGCCGAACTGCGGCGAATTCCAGCGCGCGAGCATTTCGAACCCGACCAGCTCTCCGGTCTCGAGATCGACCTGCTGCTCGTAGTAGGGCACGAATTCGCCGGCAGCGATGCCGCGGCGGATGCCCTGTTCCAGCTCGGCGCGAAGGCGCAGCTCGTTTTCCATGTGCGGCTCGAACCAATAGTAGCGGTTCCGGCCGCGCTTCTTGGCCTGGTACATCGCGATGTCGGCGCGATGGACCAGCGTCTCGCTATCGGGAGTGTCCTCGCACGAATCGGGGCCGGCAATGCCGATCGAGACGGTCGGCTCGATGCGGACCTTGCTTTCGCCGATCGGTCTCGAGGCGGCCACGATCAGCTCCTCGGCGAGCTTTTCGGCCTGCTCGCGATGGTCGTGCTCGTGCGTCAGCGCGCAGACAAACTCGTCGCCGCCGATGCGCGCGACCACGCCGTCCTCGGGAAGCAGCTCGCGAATTCGCTTCGCGACCTCGACCAGCACCTGGTCGCCGGTCTTGTGGCCGTTGAGGTCGTTGATCTGCTTGAAGTTGTCGAGGTCGATCATGAAGACCGCGACCGACCGGTCGCGACGCTCGGCGTCGGCCAGCAGGCGGTCGATCGCGGGGGCACCGCTGCGGCGGTTGAGGCACCCGGTGAGCGGGTCGATTTCGGCGAGCTCGCGGGCGCGCGCTTCGGCCTTGCGTCGTTCGGCAACCTCGCGGTGGAGGTCGTCGTACCTCCGCCAGCCGAAGATGATCAGTGCGATGTTGAGCAGCACGGCACTGGTCAGCTGCAGGTCGGGCGCCGCGCCGGTGCCGAGCCATGAGCGGATGATCTGCGGGATCAGCGAGCCGCCCGTGCCGACGAACAGGATCAGCGCCGCGGTCGCTATGCCGAGTGCGACGAAGTCGCGTTCCGCGCGACCGTGCCTGTAGGACTCCTTCTCCGGACCGACTGCGGCTGACTTGGGCACGAGGCTGCGGTGCTCCCCAGGATTCGGGTTCGTCATGGCGGATCATGTTCAATTTTCGGTTAATTGCGCCCCCGTGGCGCGCCCGCTAGGAGCGTGCGCAGGAGGATCGCATGAGCGCCCGTTACTGGCTGATAAAATCCGAACCCGAAGCCTACTCGTGGGAGGATCTCGTGCGCGACGGCGAGACGCTGTGGGACGGCGTGCGCAACCACCGTGCGGCGGGCAACCTCAGGGCCATGCAGAAGGGCGAGCAGGCGTTCTTCTACCACTCGGTCACGGGCAAGGAGATCGTCGGCGTGGCCGAGATCAGCGAGCCGGGGCTGACCGATCCGAAGGACCCGAACTGGGCGGCGGTCAAGGTCAGGCCGGTGCGTCCGCTCGATCGTCCCGTGACGCTGGCCGAGATCAAGGCCGACGAGGCGCTCGAGGGAATCGAGCTGGTGCGGCTGTCGCGACTCTCGGTGGCGGAAATCCGTCCCGCCGAGTGGGACCGAATTCTCGAACTGTCGAAGACCTAGCCCTTCGCCCGCAGCCCGCTGACCGTCGCGCCCGCGGCGCTGAGCTGCTCGACCTCCGTCACGCAGTGCAGCAGACGGATGCCGCGTAGCGCCTTCGCCTCGGCCAATCCCTCGGCGAACTCCGCCGTCGTTTCGACCCTGCGCGACCACGCGCCGAACGCGCGGGCGAAGGCGGCGAAATCGGGATTGGCGAGGTCGGTCGAGGCCACTCGGCCGGGGTAGGTTCGCTCCTGGTGCATGCGGATCGTGCCGTAGGAACCATTGTCGACCACGATCACGATCAGGTCCGCGCCGTGCTGCGCGGCCGTAGCGAGCTCCTGGCCGTTCATCAGGAAGTCGCCATCGCCCGATACCGCGACCACGCAGCGCTCGGGATGGCGCAGCGCGGCGGCGACGGCGGCCGGGACGCCGTAGCCCATCGCGCCGGCGGTCGGCGCGAGTTGCGACGGGTATCCGGCATAGTGCCAGTAGCGGTGCCACCAGCCCGAGAAGTTGCCGGCGCCGTTGCAGACGATCGTGTCGGCCGGCAGCTCTCGCCGCGCGATGGCGAGGCAGCCGGCGAGGTCGAGCGCATAGCCACGCTCGACCGGGTCGGAGAACTCGAGCCACTCGCGATGCGCCTCGGCCCCGGCGTCGAACGGGATCACCTCGCTCTCGTCCCACAGCGCGGCACACTCGGCGAACTCGCCGACGTCGGCGCAGATCGCGAGGTCGGCGCGGTAGACGCGGTTGAGTTCGTTCGGGTCGGGATGGACGTGGATGAGCTGCTGGCCCGGGTGATCGGGCGTGACCAGCGCGTACCCGTCCGTGGTCGCCTCGCCGAGCCGCGCGCCGACGACCAGCAGGAGGTCGGCCGCCCGGATCCGCTCGACCAGCTTCGGATTGGGGCCGTAGCCGAGATTCCCGGCGTAGACCGGTGAGGACGGCGGAATGGCATCCTGGCGGCGGAAGGCCGTCGCCACGGGAAGGCCGATCCGCTCGGCGAACAGCGTGAAGTATTCGCGCGCCTTGGCGCCCCAGCCGGCGCCGCCGACGATCGCCACCGGCGCAGCGGCGTCGGCGAGCAGTGCCATCATCGTCGACAGCGCGTCGGGGCAGGGCGCCTGCGCCGGGCGGTGCACGAACGGCCGCGGTGCGGCCTCGAGACCGCTCTCGTGCAGCATGTCCTCGGGCAGCGCGAGTACGACCGGGCCGGGCCGGCCCGAGATCGCCGTGGCGTAGGCGCGCGCGACGTATTCGGGAATCCGGGCTGCATCGTCGATCCGCGCGGCCCACTTGGCGACGGGGCCGAAGAACGCCGGAAAGTCGATTTCCTGGAACCCTTCGCGGTCGCGCATCCCCCGGTCGACGTCGCCGACGAACAGGATCATCGGCTGCGAGTCCTGAAACGCGACGTGGACGCCGATGCTGGCATTGGTCGCGCCCGGACCACGGGTCACGAAGCACACGCCGGGTCGTCCCGACCCTGCAGCGTTCAACGCGCCGTCGGCGCAGGCCATGAACGCCGCCCCGCCTTCCTGGCGGCAGGTAACGGTCTGGATCTCCGGTCGGTCGCGCAGGGCATCGAGCACCGGCAGGAAGCTCTCGCCCGGCACGGTGAAGATCCGGTCGCAGCCTTGCTCGGCAAGGCAATCCACGAGCAGGCGCGCGGCGTCGGTGGTCATGGCCGGGCGATAGCCTTGCCCGCAGGCGGCGGCAATCGCGTGCGATCTGTCCCCGTTGTGGACATCCGGCACCAAAACCCTTTCCAATGGTTACCATGGGGTTAACGAGGTAACCCATGCGACGGTCACTGGTCCTTACCGACGAAGCGGCCCGCCACCCGTTCAGGGCGTCGCTGCCCGCGCAATCGCGCGAGCTGCGTGTGGAGGACCGCGTTCCCTGGCGCGAGCAGCTGTGGCGCGACGTACGCGGCTTAGCGCAGACCTATTGCGCCTGCTTCCTCGGGACGCTCGCGTTCATCTGCTGAACCGCCGCGGCATTACGCCGAGGCCAGTGCAGTCTTCTCGGCTTGGTGGAGCCTCGCCCCGAGCCATGCAGACACAAGGCACATCACCGCGCTGAGCAGCACCTGCTCGACCAGCGGGACGCCTGCCGTGCTGAGCCCGAGCGCAATCAGGGACCCCGCAACCATCGCGCCCGAATTAACGATGTTGTTCGCGGCGACCATGCGCGCGGCCTGACCTGGATCGCACTTGGTGGTGAGGAACGCATAGAGCGGGACCACGAACATTCCGCCGGAGACCGCGATCAGCAGCAGGGTGACGAGGATCAGCGGGGCGAGCGGCTGGGCGACGAACTCGCCGACGCTCATCAGTCCCTGGTCGGGCACCTCGACGCTCCACTGACGGCACACGAACCAGAACGCCGCGACGAAGCCGCCCATCGCGATCACCGACATCGGCGCGTACCGCGCCGAGACGTCGCCCTTGAGCAGCGCGTTGATGGCCACCGATCCGATCGCGACGCCGATCGAGAAGATCACCAGGAACAGGCTGGCGACTTCCTTGCTGGCGAACAGCACGTTCTTGGCGAGAGGCGGGAACTGGATGAACAGCACCGCGCCGATGGTCCAGAAGAAGCTGATCGCGAGGATCGCGTAGAACACCTCGCGCAGGTGCATCGTGTTGCGCACGAGAGCGATCGAGCTGCGAATGAGGTGCCAATCGACGGCCTGCCCGTGCTCGTAGGGCGGGGCGGGCGGGACCTGGCGGCTGGTCGCGTAGCCGACGAGAGCCGTGAGCACGACGCCGAGCGCCGCCCACTCGACGTCGATGTAGCCGGCGAGGATCGTCCCCGCGAGAATGGCGAGGTAGGTGCCCGCCTCGACGAGGCCGGTGCCGGCGAGCACCTCGTCCTTCTCGAGGTGCTGCGGCAGGATCGCGTACTTGATCGGCCCGAAGAATGTCGAATGCACGCCCATCGCGAACAAGGCCGCGAGCATCAGCGGGATTGCGACCGTGTGGGTCAGCAGGCCCTGCCACGCCATGACCAGCCCGGCCGCCCCGACCAGCATGATGAAGATCTCCGCCAGCTTGACGCAGCGGATGATGAACGCCTTGTCGCGCATGTCGGCGAGCTGGCCCGACATTGCCGAGAGCACGAAGAACGGCAGGATGAACAGCCCCGAGGCGATCGCGCTGAACTGCGCCTCGGCTTCCTCGGAATTGTAGACGCTGTAGACCACGAACAGGACCATCGCGTTCTTGAACAGGTTGTCGTTGAACGCGTTGAGCAGCTGCGTCGCGAACAGCGGGAGGAACCGCCGTTGCCTGAGCAGGTGAGTCGATGTGAACATGTGACGGTGGGGTGGGCCTCTCGCTTCGGCGACCCGACTTAACCGTCATACGCTCAAGAACAAGCGCGCCACGCACTTTTTCCCGACCCTGCGAAGCGCTAGGCAGGAGCCAATGCTCACGCTGCCCAACCTGCTGACCCTGTCGCGCATCCTTGCCGTGCCGCTTCTCGGGTTCCTGCTGTGGTGGCCGGACTGGCAGCTCGGCTATGGCCTCGCCTTCGCGCTCTACTGCCTCATGGGGATCACCGACTACTTCGATGGCTACCTCGCGCGGTCGAGCGGGGCGGTGTCCAAGCTCGGCGTGTTCCTCGACCCGATCGCCGACAAGATCATGGTCGCCGCGGTCATCCTGATCCTGACCGCGCAGGGTGTGCTGCGCGGGCCCTACGTCGGCGACGCACATGTGATCGCAGGGTTGATCATCCTGATCCGGGAGATTGCAGTCTCGGGCCTGCGCGAGTTCCTCGGCGGGCTGCAGGTGTCGGTCCCGGTGAGCAAGCTCGCCAAGTGGAAGACCACCTTCCAGCTCGTCGCGCTCGGCGCGCTGATACTCGGCAACGCGCTGCCGGGGTGGACTGTCGGGATCGGCGACGTCGAAGCCAATCTGCCGCGGCTCGTCGGACTGGCAACCTTGTGGGGCGCGGCGATCCTGACGCTGGTGACCGGCTGGGACTACTTGCGCGTCGGCCTCAAGCACATGGATTGACCGCCTGGCCCTTCGCCGCGACGCCTGTCGTCCAACGGGCTTGCCGAGGCCAGGCCTGGCTTCGTCCGAAACACGCAATCTGCGCCGCAATCCGCTGAGGAGCTCGGGACAAGGCCGGCCGTAGCTTGTGCGCCGCCTTTCCTTGGGGGCTTTACCCGGGGTGGATGGGGATGTTCCTGCCCCGAGCGAGAAGGACTTCGCGTGCCTGATCCATCTCGCTCTTCACGCCTTACGCGCTCGATAACGTCACGCTGCTGAAGCCGGGTGACGTGAGTCACCTCGATCGCTGGCGAAGACCGCGCAGCGCCGTTAACGTTTCTTAATCGGCACGGGGAACCCCTCTCCGGGCCGCCCGTTTTGGGGAGGATTCGGGGGGTTGGCGTAACTTGATGTCCGACACGCTTACGACGCAAAGCCTGGCCGAGCTGCTCGTCCAGAACGTTACCGACTACGCGATCTACATGATCGATCCCTCGGGGATCGTGACCAGCTGGAACGCGGGCGCGGAGCGTTTCAAGGGCTATCGTGCCGACGAGATCATCGGCCAGCATTTCTCCCGGTTCTACAGCGGAGAGGACCGAGAGGCCGGCAAGCCCGCGGTCGCGCTGGCCAAGGCACTGGAGGAAGGGCACTTCGAGTCCGAGGGCTGGCGCCTGCGCAAGGACGGTAGCCGGTTCTGGGCGCATGTGGTCATCGACCCGGTTCGCGACGAAAGCGGCCGCCACGTCGGGTTCGCCAAGATCACCCGCGACCTGACAGAACGCAAGGCCGCCGCCGAAGCGCTCGACCTGTCGCGCGAGCAGTTCTTCCAGGCCCAGAAGCTCGACGCGATCGGCCAGCTGACAGGAGGCGTGGCACACGATTTCAACAACATCCTCGCCGCGATCATGAGCAGCCTGAGCCTGGCGCAGCGGCGTATGGTGCAGGGCGAGGACGTCACCCGCTTCCTCGACAACGCGATGCAGGCGGCCAAGCGCGGGGCGACATTGACCCAGCGCATGCTCGCCTTCGCGCGCAAGCAGGAACTGCGGCTGGAGCCGGTGGACATGATCGCTGCCGTACGCGACATGGCCGAGCTGCTGTCGCGGACCATCGCCCCGAACATCACGATCACCACGCGCTTCCCCCTCCGCGTGCCGCCGGTGCTGGCCGACAAGGCGCAGCTCGAGCTTGCGCTGATGAACCTCGTGGTCAACGCGCGCGATGCCATGCCCGAAGGCGGCGTGATCACGCTTTGCGCCGACGAGGTCGCCGACGAGGAGGGGAAGAGGTTCGTCCGCCTGGTGGTCGAGGACCAGGGCACCGGCATGGACGAGGCGACCCTCTCGCGCGCGGCGGATCCATTCTTCACCACCAAGGGCGTCGGCAAGGGCACCGGCCTCGGCCTGCCGATGGTGCAGGGCATGGTCGCGCAGTGCGGGGGGCGCTTCCGTCTCGAAAGCGAACTCGGCAAGGGCACGCGCGCGGAAGTCTGGCTGCCGGTGACCGAAGACGGCCCACAGCCCGAGCGTACCGACGAGCGGCCGGAGCCCGTCGCCGGCCGTTCGCTGCGGATCCTTGCGGTCGACGACGACCCGATCGTCCTGCTCAACACGGCGACCGTGCTGACCGACATCGGCCACGAGGTGATCCAGGCCCATTCCGGCCGCTCGGCCCTGGTGCAACTCGCGGAGCACCGGGTCGACCTGTTGCTCACCGACTACGCGATGCCGGGAATGACCGGGGCGGAGCTCGTCGAGCAGGCTCAGCTGGCGCAGCCGGGGCTAAAGGCGATTATCGTCTCCGGCTACGCCGACCTGCCCGAAGGCGCCCCGCTCGAGGTGCCGCGGCTGGCCAAGCCGTTCACCGAGGTGGAACTCGCGCGAATCATCGCCGAGGTAGTGGGGTAAGGGCGGGCCCCGTTGCCGGTCCTTTCCGCGACCTGCCCCGCCCCCTTCTTCGTCATCCTGAACTTGCGTCAGGCGCCATCTTGCGCCGCGATGAGCTCGAGGTGAAGCGCGGCCTCGCGCAAGAGGTGGTGAGGGACCCGCGGTTCCCGGATTGCGAAATCCGTGCCGAAGGATGAGTCCTGAAACAGGTTCAGGACGACGGTTTGATCGCGCGGCGCGTGAAAAGGTCGCGGATGCTGTGGGGCTGTTATTCAAACATTACCTCCGCGCGAAACATTCGTTTGACATTCTGCCCGCGCAGGGCCATCTGCGCGGCATCGGAGCGCATGGCAGCGTGAACCGGCGGTAATCCGCCCCGGCCCGCTTCGGTCGTTTTCCCAAGGGCTTCCCTTTCACGCGGGTCGTTCAGAACCCGCTTCGACGCGCCGATTCCGCGCGCCGTCGTCGCATAGATTGCGAGTTTTCAACCTGATGACATTCGAACAACTCGGGCTTTCGCAGCCCGTCCTGCAGGCGCTCGCGCTGAAGGATTACACCGTGCCGACGCCGATCCAGGCCGAGGCCATTCCGCACGTGCTCGAAGGACGCGACCTGCTCGGCATCGCGCAGACGGGCACCGGCAAGACCGCCGCGTTCATGCTGCCGTCGATCGACCGGCTGGTGGCGGCCAACCGGCGGCCGAAGCCGCGCACCTGCCGCATGCTGGTGCTGGCACCGACGCGCGAGCTCGCCGGGCAGATCGCCGACAGCGCTCGCGAGTACGGGCGGTTCAGCCATCTCAAGGTGGTGACCGTGTTCGGCGGCACCTCGGTCAACAAGAACCGCCAGGACGTGGCGCGCGGGGTCGACATCCTGATCGCCACGCCCGGCCGGCTGGTCGACCTGACCGAGCAGCGCGCGCTCGACCTGTCGGAGGTCGAGATCCTCGTGCTCGACGAGGCCGACCAGATGATGGACCTCGGCTTCATCCACGCGCTGCGCGCGATCGTGCGGCTGATCCCGAAAGTGCGGCAGACGCTGTTCTTCTCGGCGACGATGCCCAAGGCGATCCGCGAGCTCGCCGGTCAGTACCTGACCGATCCGGCCCAGGTCTCGGTCACGCCGGCGGCGACCACTGCCGAGCGCGTCGAGCAGTACGTCTGCTTCGTCGGCCAGGCCGAGAAGCAGGCGTTGCTGACCATGGCTCTGCGCAAGGGCCTGCAGTCGGGCGAGATGGACCGCGTGCTGGTGTTCACCCGCACCAAGCACGGCGCCGACCGGGTGGTGAAGAAGCTCGCCCAGTCTGGCCTCGCCGCCAACGCGATCCACGGCAACAAGAGCCAGCCGCAGCGCGAACGTGCGCTCGACGAGTTCCGCCAGGGCCGCGTCAAGGTGCTCGTCGCGACCGACATCGCCGCGCGCGGGATCGACATCCCGGGCGTCAGCCACGTCGTCAATTTCGAGCTGCCCAACGTGCCCGAGCAGTACGTCCACCGCATCGGCCGCACCGCGCGCGCCGGGCGCGAGGGCGTTGCGGTCAGCTTCTGCGCGCAGGACGAGCGCGAGTACCTGCGCGACATCCAGCGGCTGACCAAGGTCACGCTCGACCAGGTGCCGCTGCCGCAGGGGCTGCGGGAGGAAGTCGCGGTGGTGGCGAAGCACGCCGAGCCGGTCCGCGGCCCGCGGCGTACGCCCG
>CALCBC010000076.1 GCA_937898525.1 uncultured Sphingomonadales bacterium | reverse complement strand
TGAGGCGGAAGTGCCGTTCGCCGATGCGGGCGAACTTCTGGTTGAGGTCGTCGGCCAGCGGGTGCGCGGCGAAGTCGAGCACGTGGCGCCGTGCGGTATCGGAGCGGTTGAGGACGGCGATCGCCCACTTGTCGTCCGCCAGCGGACGAGCCCAGACCTCGATCTCGGGGGTGCGGATCCACGTGAAGCCCTGCAAGCCGAGCGGGTCCTGATCGATCTCGATGATCCGCGGATTCGTCAGGATCGCGGCGATCTCGGGCTTGATGCCGATCACGTCGGTGCCGGCGATCAGCGGCGCGGCAAGCATCGCCCACAGCGCGAAGTGCGAGCGGTTCTCGGCCAGGGTCGGCAGGTTGCCGACTTCCATCATGTCGGGATCGTTCCACCCGCCCGGACCGGCGTACCTGCGCAAGCCGGCCTGCTTGTCGAGGATGTTGAGCACGCCGAAGCTGCTCCAGATGCCGTGGCCGAGTTCGCAGTTCCAGCAGTTCACGATGTCGCCGGTGGTGCGCCACAGGTGGCCCATTTCGCCAGCCCATTCCCACGGGCGGTTGTCGCCCCACTCGCAGATCGAGAAGATGATCGGGCGCCCGGCTGCAAAGAGCGCGTCGCGCATCGTCGCGTAGGCCTCGCGCGGGTTGCGCTGTGCGGCACCCGTGCCGGTGTTGCACCAGTCGTACTTGAGGTAGTCGATGCCCCAGCGGGCGAACTGCAGCGCGTCCTGGTATTCGTGGCCCTGGCTGCCCGGTCGGCCGGCGCAGGTCTTCGTGCCGGCGTCGGAGTAGATGCCGAGCTTGAGGCCGCGTTCGTGAACGTAGTCGGCCAGCGCCTTGAGGCCCGAGGGGAAGCGCTCGGGGTCGGGCTGCAGGAAGCCATCGGCGTCGCGCTCGCCCTGCCAGCAGTCGTCGATGTTGACATAGACATAGCCGGCGTCGCGCATCCCGCTGGCGACCAGGGCGTCGGCGGTACGGCGGACCAGCGTCTCGTCGATCTCGCAGCCGTAGTGGTTCCAGCTGTTCCACCCCATCGGCGGGGCAAGTGCCAGATCAGGGAACTTCTGCGCGCTCGCGGGTGCCGGCACAAGTGCCAGCGCTGCGGTCAACAGGCCTGCGGCTGTCGCCTTGCCCATGGCTGCTCCCCCTCAGTCGTTCAGCGCGTTGATCGCCTCGTGAACCCGCGCCTCGATCTCCTCGCGCGGGAGGCCCGGCTCTATCGGTTGGCCGAAGCGCACCGTGATCGTCCCCGGGTGTTTCCACCAGCGGTGATAGAGCGGCCCGCTGTCCACTGCCACCGGGACCACCGGCAACCCGAGCAGCTTGTAGAGCCCGGCAAAGCCCGATTGGAGCGGCGGGCGCTCGCCGTGCGGGACGCGTGTGCCTTCGGGGAAGATGGCCAGCGGTCGCCCGCTGCCGATGAACTTGCGGGCATCAGCCAGCATCGCCCTCAGGCCTGCGGCCCCCTTGTCACGGCGGACGGCAATCGTGCCATAGACCCGTGCGGCATGCCCCCAGCCGGGGATGCGGAACAGCTCCTCCTTGCCGAAGCCCACCGGAAAATCGAGCGTGGTGGGCAGGTCGATCGCCTCGAAGAAGCTCTCGTGCTTGATCGCGTAGAGCGCCGCACCGTCGATCGGACGTCCTTCCTGCCGCACCTTGATGCCGGCGAGGTATCGCAGGCATGCGCGGTGGAACCGCGACCAGGCGTCCGGAACCGGCCTGAGGCGCGAAGGCGCGATCAGCAGCACCGCCGTGGCGACCAGCACGAAGGCAGCGGTGCCGAGATAGAACACAAGGTAGAATGCCAGACTGCGGAGGACGGTCATTGCGTCAGCCGGGCAGGAGTCGGACCAGCCACGCCGCAAGCAGCTTGTGATACTCGAGGAACAGCGTCCGAAGCGACGGTTCGGTGCGCACCGCGTCGCGGATCACGACCGTGCCTTCGGGCAGGACGCTTTCGAGTTCGAGCGTGGCGCGGCGCATGTGCCAGTCGCTGGTCACCAGCCGCAACGAGTGGACTTTACTCTCGACCACCCAGTTGGACGTCTCGCGCGCGTTGCCGCGCGTGTCGAGCGCCGCGAAGCCGAGCGTGACGCAGCATTCCATCGTCTCGGCGGGCACGTCGTACTCGACTGCGAACTCGTGCGGCTTGACGTCGCTGTCGACGCCGCTGACGAGCATCCGCTCGGCCGCTCCGTCGCGGAGCATCTGGAGCCCGCGGGCGATTCGTCCGCTGCCCCCGGTCGGGACGACGATCGCGTCGGTCTTCTCGCCCGCAGCCGGCTGGGGCAACGCGACGGCGAACCACAGGAAGCCGAACGCCCACAGGACCAGCAGCAGTGAAAGGATGCGGCGAATCACAGCATTCGCCTCAGCGCGGCGAGGACGGTGAGGCGCGCGGTGAGCATGGCCAGAACCATGCCCAGCAGCGGCAGCGCCGCAAGGACCGCCCAGTCTGTCAGGCCGAAGCTTCCCCCGGCGATCATCCCCGAGCCGAGCCGCGCGAACTGGCGCCCCAGCAGGGCGAGCGTCGCAAGCCCGAGCAGCAAACCGGCGAAGCCCCCGAGCGCAGCGTCCAAGCCGATCGACCGCTGGAACAGGCGAGCGATCTGCCCGTCGGTGCCGCCGAGAAGGTGAATGATCTCGACGGTATCGCGGTTCGAGCCGAGCGCGCTGCGCGCGGCGAGCCACACTGCGGCCGCGGTCGTCGCCGCAAGCAGCGTCACGAGGCCCAGCGTCAGCCACTGCAGCGAGCGGATCGCGTCGAACACCGGCGCCAGCCAGCTCGCCTGGGCATCGATGCGCGCGGACGGCACAGACCCGGCGAGCGCGGCGCGCAGCTCGTCGAGCCGGCGCGGCGTGACCGGCCCGACGAGCCGCACGTCGATCAGCGCAGGAACGGCGATCGCGTCTTCCTCGGGCACGTCCTGCGCGCCGAGCCAGGGTTCGAGCAACGCTTCGATCTCGGCGTCGGGCACGCGGCGGACTTCGGCGACGTCCTCGCGATTGGACAGCAGCGCTACGGCGACTTCCGCCTGGCGGGCGCGCTCGGCCGGCCCGCCCTCGAGAATCTGCAGCGTCACCCCGCCCGCAATCTCCGCCCGTGCGTTCTGGGCGAGGTTGCGCAGGGCCAGCCCGGCACCGGCCGCGATCACGGTCAGCGCCATCATGATCCCGATGACCCACGGCATCGGCCCGGCGAGGCGGGACTGTTGCATGATGCCGGCCCGGTCGCCTCCGCCGAAGCGCGGGGCGTTGCGCCGGAGCGGGGAGGGCAGCTTGCTCACGAGACCTCCCGACGCGGCGGATAGCGCAGGGCGCCGGTCGGGTCCGCGAGGCGCCCCCGGTCGAGCCGCATGATCAGCGAATCCGGCACCTTCTTCAGCAGGTGAACGTCGTGGGTGGCGACGACCACCGTCGTCCCGAGGCGGTTGAGGGCCTCGAACAGTCGCAGCAGCTTTAGCGCGAGGTCGGGATCGACGTTGCCGGTCGGCTCGTCGGCGACGAGAATCTCCGGCCGGCCGATCACGGCGCGGGCGATCGCCACGCGCTGCTGCTCGCCGCCAGACAGCGTTGCGGGCCGCGCGTCGTGCCGCTGCTCGAGACCGACCCAATCGAGCATGTCGGCCACCGGCTTGCGGATCTCGCTCTCCGGCACCCCGGAGACGCGCAGCGGCAGTGCGACGTTGTCGAACGCGGACAGGTGAGGGACGAGGCGGAAATCCTGAAACACGACGCCGATGCGGCGGCGAAAGGCCGGCAGCGCCTGTCGCGGAAGCGTGATCACGTCGGTCCCGAACATGCGGATGACCCCGCGCGACGGCCGCTGCGCAAGGTAGAGCAGCTTTAGCAGCGAGGTCTTGCCGGCGCCGCTCGCCCCCGTGAGGAAGTAGAAGCTGCCGGGGTAGAGCGCGAACGACACGTCGCTCAGCACCTCGCGCTCGGTGCCGTAGCGCAGGCCGACGTTGTCGAACTGTACGATGGTCCCCTCCCCTCCGCTCACGGCTGGCCTCGGGGATGATACGAGGGAGGGCGGAACGGCGGCATGTGCGGCGCGTATAGCCTCTGATCGATGTGGAAAAAAGCCACGTGCCGCCGGGCCTGCGCCGTCCCGAATCTTGTTGCGGCCTTCCGCCGAGCCTAGGGAATCCACTGAAATGATCATCGCCTGCCCAGCCTGCACGACGCGTTACGTCGTGCCCGACAGTGCGATCGGCGCCGAAGGTCGCACGGTGCGCTGTGCCAAGTGTCGCCACAGCTGGTTCCAGGAGCCGCCCGAGCCCGCACTGAGCGAACCGGCGCGGCCCGCGCCCGAAGCGGCCCCCCGGCCCCGCGTACAGGCGGTCCGCGCGGCCCCAACTGCGGCGGCCCCGCAGAGGGAAGCGCACGTGCCGCCGCCTGCTTCGCCGCGTCCTGCCGCGGCTCCGTCGTCCCCGCCGGAGCCGGAGATCCCGCCGCCGTTTCCTGCCGAGCCGGTCCAGTCGCCCGTCGCCGATCCGCCCGCGGTAAAGATCGGCGGGGACGATGACGGGACTTCGCACTTCGAGGCGGCACCGCCGTTCCGGCGCCGGCGCAACACGCTCAAGCTGTGGACCTGGGCGGCGGCGATCTTCGCCGTACTGGCGGCCGGCGCGATGGCTGCGGTTTCCTACTGGGGCCTGCCCGACTGGGTGCCCGTCAACCGGCCGACCTTCGACGTTGGCCAACCCGACCTGCAACTCGATTTCCCGGCCGACCGGCAGGAGCGCCGGCAGCTGCCCAACGGGATCGAGTACTTCGGGGCCAGCGGGACGATCACCAACGTAGGCAGCGTCGCACGCGACGTGCCGCCGATCCTGATCGTGCTGCGCGATGCGCGTGAGCGGATCGTCTACAGTTTCGAGGTGCAGCCCCCCAAGCGCAGCCTGGCGCCGGGGGAGAGCGTGACCATCAACGAGGCGGTGACCGACGTGCCGCGCTCGGCGCGGTCGGCCGAGATCGGCTGGAAGCCGACCTGACGCTGCGCAGCCACTGGAACTCGACGAGGAGACGGTTTCGGCGGAGGGTGACGCATTGCCCGGGGCGCCGCCCTCGTTGCGCAGGGCGTCGTTGGGCCGGCGAACGGTCACCGTCGGCAGGATCGTCGCCGTGGCCCTGGCACAAGCATGATTCCCGCCGGGTTGCCGGCCGCGCAACCGCCCTGCGATCAGCGTTCGACAATCGGACGACGTGCCGAACGACCGGGTCGCGCAAGCGCGCTTGCAGGGGGTGGGACGCTTTGCTAAGGGCGCGCTCCTACCCCGCGGGGGCCGCCTTTCACGCGCCCTTGTCGATGATGCGGTCGTGGCGGAACTGGTAGACGCGCAACGTTGAGGTCGTTGTGGGCGAAAGCCCGTGGAAGTTCGAGTCTTCTCGACCGCACCATATACCGGGGCACCTCCTACAGGGCTGACGGACTACGGCGGATTCCGCCGGTTCTCGGAAGTCTCGCTGCTCGCGGCCTGGCATAAAATCGTTTCGTGGTCAGTTCGGGCGGAGTCCGCGATAAGTCCGATGACGTTCTCTGCTCACCGGTGCAGGTCGGTTTGGCCGAGCCCGGCGGCGTGACGGCGGAGACCGGTCGGCAGGGACCGACCGTACGCGGCCAGGCTCCGCCCGACGAGGATCACCGCGGGGCCGTCACCGAGCGCGGTGCGCGCGGCGAGAGGGAGCAGGTCGAGGCGGGTGGCGAAGTGGCGCTCGTCGGGCAGGCTGGCGTTCTCGACCATGACCACCGGAGCATCGGCGGGAAGACCCGCGGCGATGAGCCGGGACGAGACGGCCGGCGCGGCGGTCTTGCCCATGTAGATGGCCAGCGTTGCCTCGGGGTCTGCGAGCGCCTGCCAGTCGGGTTCGAGCGGCTCGCCGGCGCGGGCGTGGGCGGTGACGAAGGTCAGCTTGCGGGCGAGCCCGCGCAGGGTCAGCGACAGGCCGAGGCTGGCCGCGGCGGCGCTGGCCGCGGTCACGCCCGGGCAGACGCGCACCGGCACGCCGGCGGCGCGGCACGCGGCGAGTTCCTCCGTCGAGCGTCCGAAGATCGACGGGTCGCCGCCCTTGAGGCGGACGACCCGCTCGCCGGCAAGCGCCGCCCCGACGATCAGCGCGTCGATCGCCTGCTGGCTCTTCGAGTGCCGCCCCGAGCGCTTGCCGACCGAGACCAGGCGCGCGTGCGGCGGCACCAGCGCCAGCACGCCCGGGCCGACGAGCGCGTCGTGGAAGATCACGCTCGCGGCGCGGATCAGCCGCTCTGCCCTGCGCGTCAGCAGGTCGGGATCGCCGGGGCCGGCGCCGACCAGCCATACAGTGCCGGGAGCGATGAGGTCGGGATCAGCCATGGGCCGCTTCCTTGCGTTCGCCGATCAGGCGCTGGATCGCCGGGCGGCACGAGCCGCAGTTGGTGCCCGCCGACAGCGCCTCGCCGACCGCCTCGACGGTCATCAGGTGCTGCGCGGTGATCGCCTCGACGATGGTCTTCAGCCCCACGTCGAAGCAGGCGCAGACGATCGGCCCGCGGTCGGGCAGAGGCGCGGCCGGCCGCCCGGCGAGCAGCTCGACGGCTTTCGGCGTCTCCTCTGCGGCAAGTTGCGCGATAAGCCAGTCGCGGTCGGGCAGCCGGCCGTTCCGGGTCAGGTAGAGCGCCGCGGCGAGGCGGCCCTCGCTGAGCACCGCGATCCGCATTCCGCGCGAGCCATCGGCGATCTCGACTCGCTCGCCGGCCGGCAGCAGCGCCCTGGCGATCCCCGCCGGGTCGCCTTCGCCGGCGAGCTCGACCAGCCAGCCTTGCGCCACGCGGACCCGGGCGAAGTAGGCCGCGGGGATCCGCTCCGGCGCCTCGCGCGCGACGAGGAAGCCGCGCCAGTCGAGTGCCAGCTTCGCGATCCGCGCCGGGGTCGCCTTGAAGCCCGGCTGGCCCGAGTAGGGGTCGACCAGCGGCTGCGGCAGCAGGCCGGTGCGGCCTCCGCTCGACTGGCGGTCGGTCCAGTGGATCGGGGTGAAGATCTCGCCGCGCCGCTGGCCCTCGCTGACGAGCGCGCGAAACACGCTCTCGCCCTGTGGCGTCGTGACGCGGACGAGGTCGCCGTCGGCGATGCCACGCGCCTCGGCGTCGAGCGGGTGGATCTCGACCATCGGCTCGCGCCGGTGCTGCGACAGCTTCGGCGAGAGACCCGTGCGGGTCATCGTGTGCCAGTGGTCTCGGTAGCGGCCGGTGTTGAGCGTCAGCGGCCACTTGGGCAGCGCGCCGTCGAGCGGCCGCTGCGCGACCGGCACCAGCCGCGCCTTGCCGTCGGGCGCTGGGAAGCGGCCGTCCGCGAACGGTGTGCCGCCCCAGCGGAATGGCTCCATCGCCTCGTACTGGGCGTTGGTGATCGCGCCGCAGGCACCGATGTCGAACAGGCGCCGGCCCTCGTTGCGATAGGCCGACAAGCGCGCGTGCTCGCGAAACACGTCGGCCGGCCGGTCGTAAGTGAACGCGTCGCGCCAGCCCATCGCCCGGGCGACTTCCTTGACGATCCACCAGTCGGGCTTCGCCTCGCCCGGCGCCGGCAGCAGCGCGCGCTGACGGCTGATCGTGCGCTCGCTGTTGGTCACCGTGCCGTCCTTCTCGCCCCAGGCGAGCGCCGGCAGCCTGACGTGGGCGTAGCGCGAGGTGTCGGTTTCGGCGATGCAGTCGGACACGACCACGAACGGGCACGCGGCGAGTGCTTCGCGCACGCGGCCCGCGTCGGGCAGCGAGACCGCCGGGTTGGTGGCCATGACCCACAGCGCCTTGATCCGGCCCTCGCCGATCGCGCGGAACAGGTCGACTGCCTTTAGCCCGGGCCTGGTCGCCATCCGCGGCGCAGCCCAGAACCGGCGGACCTCCTCGATGTTCTCGTGCGCAAAGTCGCGGTGCGCGGCGAGCGTGGTGGCGAGGCCGCCGACCTCGCGCCCGCCCATCGCGTTGGGCTGCCCGGTGATCGAGAACGGCGCCGCGCCCGGCTTGCCGATGCGCCCGGTGGCGAGGTGGAGGTTGAGTATCGCGTTGACCTGGTCGGTGCCGCGGATCGACTGGTTGATCCCCTGGCTGAAGACGGTGACCGTGCGCTCGTGCCGGGCGAACATTTCGAAGAACGCGAGCAGGTCGGTCGGCGCGAGGTCGCACGCGGCCGCCGTCGACCACAGGTCGCAGCCTTCAGCGATCGCTTCCCAGAAGCCGTCGGGCGTGGTCACGTGCGCCTCGAGGAAGTCCGGATCGACGATCCCGTTGTCGCTGCAGTAGGCGAGCAACCCGTTCATCAGTGCGACGTCGCTGCCCGGACGCAGCGCCAGGTGCAGGTCGGCGTCCTCGCAGGTCTCGGTTCGGCGCGGGTCGATCACCACGACCTTGGTGCCGCGCGCGGCGCGCGCCCCCATGATCCGCTGGTAGACCACCGGGTGGCACCACGCGGTGTTCGAGCCGACCAGTACGATCAGGTCGGCCTGCTCGAGATCGTCGTAGCTCGCCGGCACGACATCCTCGCCGAAGGCGCGGGTATGCCCGGCGACCGCGCTCGACATGCACAGCCGCGAGTTGGTGTCGATGTTGGCCGAGCCGATGAAGCCCTTCATCAGCTTGTTGGCGACGTAATAGTCCTCGGTCAGCAACTGGCCGGAGACGTAGAATGCGACGCTGTCGGGTCCGTGGCGGGCGATCGTGTCCTTGAAGCGCCGCGCAACGTGGCGGATCGCCCTGTCCCAGCTCGTGCGTCTGCCGTCGATCTCGGGATGGAGCAGCCGGCCCTCGAGCCCGACCGTGTCGCCGAGGTGCGTGCCCTTCGAGCAGAGCCGGCCGCGGTTCGCGGGGTGCGCCGGGTCGCCGGCGATTTCGACCTGGCGTTCGCCGGTGACGGTCGCCGCGATTCCGCAGCCGACGCCGCAGTAGGCGCAGGTGGTGCGGATCACATCCCCCTCCCGTCTGCCGGAGGGGCCAGGGGTGGGTCGATGGGCCGGACAGGCCCACCCCCTACCCCTCCCGCAGGCGGGAGGGGGAACATCACGCCGCCCGGGCCTGCTGCGCGGGCGGCGGGGGGACGACCGCCTCGCGCAACAGGTAGATGCGCCCGGCATCGACCTTGACCGGGATCGTCGGCACGCAGCCGACGTCGTCGCCCAGCGCCTGGCCGCTCCTGAGCGAAATCTTCCAGTTGTGCAGCGGGCAGGTGACGCTGTCGCCGTGGACGATGCCCTGGCTCAGCGGGCCCTGCTTGTGCGGGCACTTGTTGACCAGCGCATAGAACTCGCCGCGCATCGTGTGGAACACCGCGATCTCCTCGCCGCCGATCACCGGCAGCGTCGCGGCCATGCCCGGTTCGATCTGGGTGACCGGGCCGATGTCGAGCCATTTGGCCTGCATCATGCGTACTCCGTGGCGGGGCGGACGGTGGCGAGGTGGCTGTGCAGGTCGCGGCGTTCGCCGGCCGCGCGCCTCGCCCACGGGTCGTCCTGCATGAACTTCTGCGAATAGCGGAATCGCGCGGCGAGCCGCTTGACCGCCTGGGGATCGTCGAACAGCTGCGCCCTGACCCACTCGATGCCCTTGCGCTCGATCCACGGTGCGGTGCGTTCGAGGTAGTGCGCGTCCTCGCGATAGAGCTGGATGAACGCCGCGCAGTGCTCGAGCGCCTCTTCCTCGGTGGCAACCTTGCACAACGGGTCGGTCGCACGGACTTTCATGCCGCCGTTGCCGCCGACGTGAAGCTCGTAGCCGGAATCGACGCAGACCACGCCGAAGTCCTTGATCGTAGCCTCCGCGCAGTTCCGCGGGCACCCCGAGACCGCGATCTTGAACTTGTGCGGCATCCACGAACCCCAGGTCATCCGCTCGATCTTCACCCCGAGCCCGGTCGAGTCCTGCGTGCCGAAGCGGCACCATTCGCTGCCGACGCAGGTTTTCACCGTGCGCAACGCCTTGCCGTAGGCGTGGCCCGAAACCATCCCGGCGGCATTGAGGTCGGCCCAGACCGCGGGGAGGTCCTCCTTCCTGATCCCGAAGATGTCGATCCGCTGCCCGCCGGTGACCTTGACCATCGGCGCGTTGTACTTCTCGACCACGTCGGCGATCGCGCGCAGCTCGGCCGGGTTGGTGATCCCGCCCCACATCCGCGGCACGACCGAATAGGTGCCGTCCTTCTGGATGTTGGCATGCAGGCGCTCGTTGACGAAGCGGCTCTTCTGGTCGTCCTCGTATTCGCCCGGCCAGGCGCACAGCAGGTAGTAGTTGAGCGCCGGGCGGCACGAGGCGCAGCCATCGGGCGTGGTCCAGTGCAGCTCCTGCATGACCTGCGGTATCGCCTTCAGTTCCTTGTCGAGGATCAGGCGGCGGACGTCGTCGTGAGTGAAGCTCGTGCACTTGCACAGCGTCTTCGCTCCGACCTCGACCCCGTCGCCGAGCGTCAGCGCGAGCAGGCTCTCGACGAGATGAGTGCACGATCCGCAGCTGGCGCTCGCCTTGCACTGCGAGCGCACCGCGTCGAGGCTGTGCGCGCCGGCCTCGATCGTGGCGACGACCTTGCCCTTCGACACGCCGTTGCAGCCGCAGATCTCTGCGTCGTCGGAAAGGGCTGCAACGGCGGCATTAGGGTCCGCGAAGGCGCCCCCTCCCATCGCGAAGGCCTGGCCGAAGATCAGCCCGTCGCGGATCCCGGACACGTCCTCCTGCTTCTTGAGCAGGTCGAAGTACCAGCTGCCGTCTGCGGTATCGCCGTAGAGCACCGCGCCGACGATCCGGTTGTCCTTGAGGATCACGCGCTTGTACACGCCGCGCGCGGCGTCGCGCATCACGATGTCCTCGTGATCATCGCCGCCGATGAAGTCGCCGGCGGAGAACACGTCGATCCCCGACACCTTGAGCTTGGTCGAGGTGACCGAACCTGTGTATCCGCTCGGTTGTCCGGTCAGGTGGTCAGCGAGGGCGCGGCACATCTCCCACAGCGGGGCGACCAGCCCGTAGCACTGCCCGCGGTGCTCGACGCATTCGCCGACCGCGAGAATCGCCGGGTCCGAGGTGACCATGTGGTCGTCGACGAGAATGCCCCGCTCGCACTCGAGTCCGGCGGTCTTGGCCAGCCGCGTCGAGGGACGGATGCCGACCGCCATGACAACGATATCGGCCGGAATCTCGCGGCCGTCCCTGAGCCGGACACCGCAGACGTGGCCGTCACGTTCCAGGATTTCCTCGGTGTCCGCGCCGGTCAGGATCGTCTGCCCGCGACGCTCGAGTTCGGTCTTGAGCAGCCAACCGGCGGCTTCGTCGAGCTGCCGCTCCATCAGCGTCGGCATCAGATGGACGACGGTGGCCGACATGCCGCGAAGGCTGAGCCCGTGCGCGGCCTCGAGCCCGAGCAGGCCGCCGCCGATGACCACCGCGTTGCCGCCGCCGTCGGCCGCGGCGAGCATCTTCTCGACGTCGTCGAGATCGCGGAAAGTGACCACGCCCGGCAGGTCGCGGCCAGGGACCGGGATCACGAACGGTTCCGAGCCGGTCGCGATCAGCAGCTTGTCGTAGGGCTCGACCCGGCCCGAGCGGGCGACGACCACCGACCGCTCGCGGTCGATATGATCGACGGGATCGCCTGCGACCAGCTCGATACCGTTGTCGGCGTACCACTCGGCGGTATTGAGGACGATCTCGTCGAAGCTCTTCTCTCCCGCCAGCACGGGCGAGAGCATGATGCGGTTGTAGTTGACCCGCGGCTCGGCGCCGAAGATCGTGATCGAGTACCTGTCGGGGTCGCGGGCGAGGATTTCCTCTACCGCGCGGCAACCGGCCATGCCGTTGCCGATCACGACCAGTTTTTCGCGGAGTGTCCCCAGGATCGGGTTCGCCTTGTCGAAGTTCGTCGGTGCGTTCACTCGTCCTGTGCCTTCCGAACGCGCACGCAAGAAAGCCGCCAGGTGATCCCCGAGGGGCCAACCGGCGGCGCCATTGCCACGCTATGTCTCTGAAACCGCGATCCGGCTGTCGTCACCCGCCATTGGGCGAGCCGTTCCGCTTCCGCCTTGATCTAACCGATTCCCGCCGCCCCCGGCAAGACTTTTTGCAGTGCAGCAAAGGCGCAACCGCGGTCACGGCGATCCGAGCAGGCCGAATTCCGGCCAGCGGAGCACCGCCAGCACCAGCGCCGCCGCCAGCAGCAGGGCGACGATCCGCCATTGCTGCGCCGTGCCGCGCTCGAGCAGCGGCCTGGACTCCGCGGCCAGCGCCGGGTTGGGATGGGCAAGGTCGTAAGTGAACTCGCTGAGCTCCTGGTAGCGCTTCGTCGGGTCGATCGCGACCGCGCGTGCCAGCGCCGCGTCGACCCATGTCGGCACCTCCGGATTGAACTCGCTCGCCGGGCGGTAGCGCAGCCGGCGCTGGGCCGAGGGCGTCGTCGCACCGGCGAGCGATCGCCCGTAGGGCAGCACGCCAGTCAGCATCTGATAGGCGATCACCCCGAGCGAGAACAGTTCGCTGCGCGGGCTCGCCGGTTCGCCGAGGAAGAGCTCGGGCGCGGCGTACTGTACCGTGCCGGCGAAGATCGCCTGCTTCGCAAGCCCCGGCCCCAGCTCGCCAAGCCCCGCGACTTCGACCGAGCCGAAATCGATGATCCGCACCGTACCGTCGCCGTCGATGAGCACGTTGCGTGGCCTGAGGTCGCGGTGCAGCATCTCGCGCCGGTGCAGCGCCAGCAGCCCCGCCGCGAGCTGGCCGACGATGTCGCGCACCTGCGCCAGCGCGGGGCGCGGGTTGTCGGCCATCCATTGCTCGAGCGTCTGCCCGTCGACATAGGGCGAGACCGCATAGATGCGGCTGCGCGGGCGGTCGGGCGCCGCTCCCAGCAGGTTCTGGTGCGATACCCGGCGCATCGTCCAGTCCTCGAGCAGCAGCGCCGCAAGCTCGCCCTCGTCGGCGGCATGGTCGGTCGAGGGCACCTTGATTGCCACGCGCTGCCCGTCCGCCTCGTCGCGCGCGAGGTAGACGTGGCTGCGGCTGCCGCGGTGGATCTCGCGCAGGATCGCGTAGCCATCGAGCCGGTCGCCGGCCTTGAGCCGCGGCGCCGGCGGCAACGCCAGCCCGGCGCCGAGCAGCTCCGACCCGTCGCCTGCCGGCAATGCCTCGATGCGGACCAGCTGCACTGTCAGGTTGTCGCCGCTGCCATGGGCCGCCGCGGCCTCGCAGATCGCCCGCGCGGCCTCGTCGAGGTCCGCAGCGCTTTCGATCAGGGCCAGCGTCTCGGCGGCCGAGACGAATTCGTGGACGCCGTCGGTCGACAGCATGAACAGGTCGCCCGGCTGCAGCGAGACCTGCCGGCAGTCGAGCTCGACCGCGCGATTGGCCCCAAGCGCGCGCCCGAGGTAGCTCTCTCCGCCACCCAGATCGACGCGGTGCGGCTCGGTCAGCGGTTCTACCCGACCGTTCGCGATGAGCGCGATCCGCGCGTCACCGACGTGGAACAGGTGCGCCATGCGCGATTTGAGCACCAGCGCGCTGAACGTGCAGATCAGCGCACCGCGCTCGCGGTTCTCGCCTTCCTCGCGCGGGCGCCGGCGCGCGTTCTGCGCGTGAATCCACGAGTTGGTCGCCGCGATCACCCGCTCGGCTGAGGTCCGCACCGACCACGCGGCCGAGGTGCAGTAGTAGTCGGTCAGGAAGCTCTTCACCGCGGTCTCGGCCGCGGCTGCGCCAAGCCTGCTGGTGCTGATCCCGTCAGCCAGCGCGACGGCGATTCCCTTGGTCAGCCGATCGGCGCCCTCGGGTACGAGGACGCCGTGAAAGTCCTGGTTCTCGGACTTCGCACCGGCGGTCGAATACTGGCCGAGCGCGATCTCCAGCCGTCCGGCCGGACGGGGAGGGCGATCGGGTCCGTCGCGGACCGCCCTCGCGGCCGACACGGTCACGCGACGCGCTGGAGCACGGTCTCGGCCGCCGTCTTGCGGCTCGGGCTGGTCCGCACGTGGGTCGCATAGAGCGTCAGCCCGGTGAAGGTCAGGCCGCCGACGAGGTTGCCGAGCACGGTCGGGATCTCGTTCCACCAGAAGTAGTCGATCACCGTGAACTCGCCGCCCATCATCAGCGCGGTGGGGAACAGGAACATGTTCACGATCGAGTGCTCGAAGACCATGTAGAAGAACAGCATGATCGGCATCCACATGGCGATGACCTTGCCGCTGACCTGGGTCGAGATCATCGCCCCGACGACGCCGGCCGAGACCATCCAGTTGCACAGCATGCCGCGCACGAAGATCGTCATCCACCCGGCGGCGCCGTACTCGGCATAACCGAGCGTTCGGCCGACCCCGATCCCGGCCAGTGTCTTGCCGACCTCGCTGGGTTCGACCGAGAAGCCGTAAGTGAAGTAGATCGCCATCATCACCGCGGTAGTCAGCGCGCCGGCGAAGTTGCCGGTGAAGACGAGGCCCCAGTTGCGCAGCACGCCGCCCCAGGTGCACCCGGGCCGCTTGTCGAACACCGCGAGGGGGGCGAGCACGAACACCCCGGTCAGCAGGTCGAAACCGAACAGGTAGAGCATCACGAAGCCGACGGGGAACAGGATCGCTCCGGCGAGCGGCTGTCCGGTCTGGACGTTGATCGTCACCGCGAAGGCCGCAGCGAGCGCCAGCGTGGCGCCGGCCATGTAGGCGCGGATCAGGGTGTCCTTGGTCGACATGAAGATCTTCGCCTCGCCGGCGTCGACCATCTTGGTCACGAATTCACTGGGTGCGAGATAGGACATCGGAGCTGTTCTCCCGTCAGAAGGCCACTTCGGCCTGAAGCCAGAATTTCTCGGTGTCGGCCGCGAAGGCCTCGGCGTCGTAGTTCGCGTACTTGGCAAGCAGCGCGACGGGCCCGAGGCGGAAACCGACCGAGGCGTCCCATTCGCTCCCGTAGTGGAGCCCGCCGAAGTCGGCGTCGAAGTGGTGGTAGGTCAGGTCGGCCCGCAGTCCGGGCAGGAACGGCACGCCTGCGGTGGCGCCAACCGTTGCGTAATAGTCGCGCAGGCCGGTCGCGGGCGTGGTGGTGAAGATGTCCGCCCAGCCGTTGAAAGCGTGCAGTGTCGCCAGCGGCGTCTGGAACGCGGCCACGCCGCCGTCGCTGCCGAGCTCCTCGTAGCCGGCCGAGAGCGTCACGCCCGACAAGGCGAGCCCGAGCTGCGCATTGAGGTAATCGGCCTCGTAGTTGACCGGGTTGGCGCCATAATCCGTCTGCCGCGCGTAGCTCGCCGTGCCCGTCAGCTTGCCGAGACCGGCAAGCGGCAGCTCGCCGGTGACCAGCACTCCGTAGGTCTGGCTCGAGAAGGCAAGGCGCGTGTCGTAATCGATCAGGTAGGCGAAAGCCTTGGCATTGACGGCTTTCGCGTCGACTCCGCCGCCCAGGAACACGAAGTCGCCGTCGAAATGCTCGTTCGGGCTGTCGGTGCCGAACACCGTGCGCTGCGAGATCGCGTAAGTCGCGTCGAGCGTGACCGGGCCGAGTTTCGCCTGCCCGCGCACCGCATCGTAGGTCTGCTCGTTCTGCCGCCAGCCGACGTTGCCGACGAACCGCGCGTTGTCGAGCACGATTCGCTGGCGACCGATCGTCGCGCCGGTGCCGTTGCGCATGTAGCTGACCTGCAACCGGTTGAGCTCGATGTTTTCCGGGTCTGCGACCGTCGGGAACGGCTCGATCCCGTTGCCGGGGATCGTGTCGTTGTAGTCGCCGACGATCGCGAGCGTGCTTTCGACCTCGCCGAGCACCGCGAACCCCGAGGCCTTGAGCTCGAGCCCGGCGCGCACCCGCGCCGTGACCGCGTCGGCATTTTCGGCGATCGTGCCTTGGTCGACCGTCTCGTAGCGTACGCGCGCGGCGAAGATCGGGTCGAGCGTCACGCCTTCGCCGATTGCCACCGGCGCGCCGAAATCCTGGGCCTGCGCCGCGGTGGCCGCGAGCGCGACGGCCGCGGCGATCCCGCTGGCTGTCAGACGGGCTGTCCTCATGTCGTTCCCCTTGGGCATGTCGAGCTGCGCCATTCGGGCATCCTCTCCGGAGCGGTGGGTGGCGTGGGACCGGTGCCGCCGGACCCCGCCGCGTCAGATGCGAGCGCCGCTCGCCTCGGCCCAGGTCGAGCGCCAGCGTCCCTTGACCAAGGTCAGCCCGGCGAGCGCGACCAGCGCGAGTCCGGCGAAGATCAGGAAGCCCGCCGAGGCGCTGCCGGTGTACTTCTGGGCGAACCCCAGCGAGGAGGCGAGGTAGAACCCGCCGACGCCGCCGGCGAAGCCGACCAGCCCGGTCATCACCCCGATCTCCTGGCGGAAGCGCTGCGGCACGAGCTGGAACACCGCGCCGTTGCCGATCCCGAGCGTGCCCATCACCACCACGAACAGCGTCAGCGCGAGCGGCAACGTCGCGGGGCCGGTGGCGATCGTCGCCAGCCCCAGCGCGGCGACGATGTAGACCACCGTCAGCGTCAGCGTGCCGCCGAACCGGTCGGCGAGTGCGCCGCCGAGCGGTCGAACCAGCGAACCGGTGAACACGCAGGCGGCGGTATAGTAGCCGGCGACGACCGGGCTCACTGCGAAACTGTCGACGAACCAGATCGACAGCGAGTTCGACAGGCCGACGAAGCCGCCGAAGGTGACGCCGTAGAACAGCATGAACCACCAGGCGTCGTCGACCTTGAGCACGTCGGCGTAGGTCGAGAGCGGCTTCGGCGCCGGCTGGTCGGGGCTGTCCTTGGCGATCGCGAGGTAGATCGCCAGCACCACGACCAGCGGGATCACGGCGAGGCCCAGGACAGCATTCCAGCCGAACCACTTGGCGAGGCCGGGCGCGAACAGCGCGGCCAGTACGGTGCCCGAATTGCCCATCCCGGCGAGGCCCATCGCCTTGCCCTGGTGCTCGGCGGGGTACCACCGGCTGGCGAGCGGCAGGGCGACGGCAAAGCTTGCCCCGGCAAAGCCGAGGATCACGCCGATGGCGATCGTCCCGGCGAAGCTGTCGATGCCGAACCACCATCCGACGAGCAGGCCGGCGATGACGACCAGCTGGTTGAGCGTGCCGGTGGTCTTCTGGCCGATCCGGTCGACGAGCACGCCGTTGACCAGCCGCAGGACAGCGCCGGCGAGCGTCGGCACCGCCACCATCAGGCCCTTCTGCGCGGGGTCGAGTCCGAGTTCGGCCGAGATGATCGGCGCCAGCGGGCCGAGCATGACCCAGACCATGAACGAGACATCGAAATAGAGAAACGCGGCGAGCAGAGTCGGCGCGTGCCCCGAGTGCCAGAAGCTTTTGCCCGATCCTGTCCTGGCCCCCGGTGATATCGCACTCGTCGTCATCGGCGCATTCCCCTTAGCGAGCGGACAACGCGAAAAAGCCGCCTCGATCCGGTCCCAGGGGACCCAATCGGGCGGCTCCGTTGCCACGCTGTACTGGTACGATCAGTGAAAGCCTGCGGTGCCCCGCGACGTTGGGGGCGGCTTTCCTTGCGCCGCTTCGTAACCGATTCGCTGCACTTGCGTAAAGTCCCTTTTTGCAGTGCAGCAGGAAAGAGGTCAGCCGAACGACTCGATATAGCCCTCGATGTCGTCGGGATCGAACGACCGGCCATCGAAGAAGGTGTTGTTGGCGAGGATCATCGAGCCCTGCTGCGCGGTCACTGCGGTCGGCCGGGCGAGGCTGCCTTCGACCTTCGAGCTCGCCCCGGGGAGCAGGTCGCCGGTGCCGGTGAGCGCGCTGCGATAGACGTCGGGCCGGAACACGCGCGCCGCGGCAGCGGCATCCTCGGGCGAAAAGGCGAGATGGTCCCAGCGGACGAGCTGGGTGTAGAGCCACTCGGCCTGGCTGACCCACGGGAAGTTCGCGGCCTCGCGGTGCTGGAACATGAAGTCGGGGTAATCGACCGGCTCGGCGCCCTGGACGAGCACAAGTCGGTCGGAGATCGCGCCGAGGATCAGCGCGGGATCAGCGTTGACGTACTCCGGCCGCGCCAGGATCGCCGCGTTGGTCTCCCAGTTCGCCGGGTCGACGAAATGCGAACCGGCCTTGCGCAGCGCGCGAATCAGCGCTTCGGCCGCGGGCCGGCGGGCCTCGAGCACCGGCGCGCGGAATGCGAGCACCTTCTCGACCCCGCGGCGCCAGATCTGCGCGGTCGCCAGCACGATCACCCCGACGCCGCGCGCGACTGCCGCACTGTTCCATGGCTCGCCCACGCAGGCGCCGTCAATCTCGCCGGTCTCCATCGCGTCGGCGACGAACGGCGGCGCGACGGTGACGATCTCGACGTCGTCGTCGGGCCGGATTCCCGACGCCGCGAGCCAGTATCGCAGCATGTAGTTGTGGCTCGAGTAGCGGTGCACCACGCCGAGATGCAGCCGCTTGCCCGCCGCCTTGCGCGCTCGCGCTTCCTCGGCCAGCGCCGCGCCCACCGCGACCGGGTCGCCGAGCCCCCCGGGTTCGGCGACCTTCGCCGCGAGCTCCGGCGTCAGCGTGATCGCATTGCCGTTGAGCCCGAGGACGAACGGCGCCGCGAGCGGCTGCGCCGGCCGCCCGCGCCCGAGCGTGGTGGCGATCGCCAGCGGCGCGATCAGGTGCGCCGCGTCGGTGTGCCCGTAGAGCAGCCGGTCGAGCACGGTCGCCCAGCTCACGTCGCGCTGGAACGTCAGCGCGAGGCCCTCCTCCTCGGCGAAGCCGTGCTCGTGCGCCAGGATCGGCAGGCAGGCATCGACCAGCGGCAGGAAGCCGATCGTCAGCGGCTCGGTCATTCTCCACCCCCCATCAGCTCGTGCGCGGTAACCACCGCCTCGGCGATCTCGGCGATCCGCCGGTTCGAGCTCATCGCCTTGCGCCGCAGCTCGGCGTAGGCCTCCGGCTCGCTCACCCCCTTGCCCTGCATCAGGATGCGCTTGGCCTTGTCGATCGTCTCGCGCTCGGCGAGCTTGCCCTTGGCCTCGGCGAGGTCGGACTGCAGCCGCGCGAATGCATGGAACCGCTTGATCGCGAGATCGAGCAGCGGACGGATGCGGTGCGCGGCAAGTCCGTCGACGACGTAGGCTGATACGCCCGCGTCGATCGAAGCAGCAATCGCGTCGTCGTCCGATTCGTCGACGAACATCGCGATCGGCCGGGCGAGCACACGGCTGACTGCGAAGTACTCCTCGAGCACATCGCGCGACGGGTTGCCGAGGTCGATCAGCACGATGTCGGGACCGATCTCCTCGATCCGCGACAGCAGCCCGTGCCGTTCGGTGAGCACAAAGATCTCGCAATCTGGGATTTGCGCGAGGCCTTCCTCGATGATCGTCGCGCGCGTGGCGCTTTCATCGACGATGGCGATCCGCATGTCCCGCGTATTGCACTGCACAATACGCCGTTGGCAAGCGCCCGCGTGCGCCGCCGCGATGCCGCGCGGTCAGAAGTCGTACTGAACCGTCAGCCCCACTTCGCGCGGCCGCCCGCGAACCTCGCCCAGCGCGGAGCGCGGCGGCGCGGCCGGGCCGACCCCCGAGCCGGCGTCCCAGAACCCGCCGCCGAACCGCTGCGCATAAGTCGCGTAGGTCTCGTCGAGGAGGTTGTTGGCGAACAGCGTCAGCGAGACCGGGAAGTCGTGCGGCGCGAAGCGGAGCCGCGCATTGACGAGCCCGTAGCTCTCCATCCGGAACGCCGAGTCGCCGATGTCGGTCGGATGCGTTTCCTGCTCGCCGACGTAGGCATAGTTGAGGTTGAAGGTCAGCAGGCCGGAGCCGGCGTCGGTCGTGTAGGTCGCGCCGACGTTGAACGCGGGCGAGGGCGCGTCGGGGAACAGGTTTGGCCCGCTGTTGGCCACGGGGTCCTTGACCTCGTAATCGAGGATCGCGCCCGAGGCGTCGATTGTCAGTTCGTCCGTCAGCGCGATCTGCATGTCGAGCTCGCCGCCCCAGATGTCGACGTCGCCCGAATCGACGACCTGGATGCTGAACCCGACGGGCGGGCAGCTGCCGACCCCCGGCGGCGCGCAGGCGACCTGCCGCGCGGCCTGGCGGTTGGTGTACTTCATGTAGAACGCGGTCGGGTTGAAGCGCACCCGGCCGTCGAACAGCGTCAGGCGCGCGCCGGCCTCGAAGTTCTGCACCTTCTCCGGCGGGATCGGCTCGATCACCGCGCTCTGGTTCTCGCCGGTCGCGTTGTTGGCCGGAGTCCAGCTCTGGATCGTGTAGCTGTAGGTGCCCGCCTTGTAGGCCTTCGACACGGTCGCGTAGATCATCGCGTCGGGCGTGATGTCGAAATCGATCGTTGCGCGGTAATCGATCTGCTCGAAGCTCGAATCGTCCTCGACGGTGGTCGAGTTCGTACCCGGCGCGGTTCGGAACGCGCCCGGCGCGCCCGAGGGCAGGAATTCGGCGAAGCGCGTTTGCCGGTAGTCCTTCTTGTCGTGCGAGTACCGCAGCCCGCCGGTGAAATCGAGCCGGTCGGTGATGTGCCAGGTGGCGTTGGCGAACACGCCGAACGAATTCGATTCCTGCACCGTAAGGGTGTCGGCGGTGCGAAACAGCCCGGCGTCCGCGTCGGGCGGCGTGCCCGGGTTTGCCGGAAAGGCGCTGGTGCCGCGCCGGCTGATCACGAAGTTCGGAGCGCTCGACTGCTCGTAGAAGAAGTTGCCGCCGGCGATCAGGTCGATCGCATCGTTGAACAGCGAGGTGCTCAGCTGCGCCTCGGTGTAGAATACTTCCGAATCGACGTCGTCGCGGCGCCGCTCCATGCCGAGCAGCTGGTAATCGCTCACGCCCTCGTGCTCGAGCTTGGCGATGCCGGTGACCGTGTTGACGGTGACGTTGTCCCCCAGCGGAAACTCGGTGGTCACGTCGGCCTGCCAGTAGGTGTTGTCGTTGAACTGGTGGCAGGCCGCGTCGTAGTCCGGATCGAAGTCGTCGAGCAGGCACAGGTCGGTCGCGCGGAACGGGTCGCCGGTGACGATGCGCGGATCGTTGTACGCGGCCAGTGGCGGCTGGCCCGCCGCCTTGAATGCGTCGTTGAGCCAGTCAGCGACGTTGCCTTCGATCACGCCTTCGATACCCGGGCGCATGTCGAACTCGCGGAACACCAGCGGCGTGCCGTCGGCCTTGGACTCGCTGTAGAGGAACGAGACGGTCGCGAACGCGTCGGCGGTCGGCTGCCAGCGCGCCGTCACGCGGCCGACGAGGTCCTCGTTGCCGCCGAGCTTCTGGGTGCCGCGCCGGACGTAGCCATCCTCGTTGAGCCAGGCCCCCTGCATGCGCACTGCCAGCGTGTCGGTGACGGGGACGTTGAGCATCGCGACCACGTCGTGCCGGTCGAAATTGCCGATCGTGCCGCGGACGTAGCCTTCGAACTCATCCTGCGGCTGGCGCGAGAACACGCGGATCGCGCCACCGGTCGAGTTGCGCCCGAACAGCGTGCCCTGCGGGCCGCGCAGCACCTCGACCCGCTCGATGTCGAGCACGCGCAGAACCGAGCCGCTCGTGCGCGGCACGTAGACACCGTCGATGTAGAGGCCGACGCCGCGCTCGCCGGTGGCGCCTCCGCCGCCCGAGATGCCGCGGATCGTGAAGTTCGGACTGTTGTTGCCGTTGCCTCGCGAGGCGGAGATCGACAGGTTCGGCGTGAACACGGCGAGGTCCTGAAGGTCCTCGATGCCCTTCGCGGTCACCATTTCTTCGGTCATCGCAACGACCGACAGCGGGGTGTCCTGCAGGTTGGTCGCGCGCCGCTCGGCGGTGACGATGATCTCTTCGAGTCCGCCCAGCGAGCCTTCGGCTCCGGGGCTATCCTGTGCCTGGACGGACTGCGCGGCCAACGCCGTGGCGGCCGTGCCGGCCAAGGCAGCCCAACGCACACGCGAAACAGCGGAACGTGCCCTCATCTCGGCTTCTCCCTGATCGTGTCGTCGCCGCCCGTTCTGGCGCGGGCATGCGGCGGAGGCTTATCAGTGCGAAATTGATCAATCAACTTGTTTGGCTACGGCGGCGGGTCTACGACACCGCGAGACTATGGCCGGATGTCTTGCGAACGGGAGCCGTCCGTGGAACGCTAGGCGAAACAGTCGCCGGAGCGGGGCCGGCGAAGTGGGGCCCGTGATATGAGCTTGTCCACCACCTGGTTCATGGCGAACCAGTATTTCATTCCGCACCGGCTGATGCTGCTGGCGCGGATGATCGACCGCGAGACGGCGCGCGACCTCAACCGCGACTTCGGCATTACCGCGGCCGAATGGCGTGCGCTCGGCTTCATCTGCACCACCGGCTCGTCGAGCGCGGCGGAAATCTGCGTTGCGTTCGAGGTCGATCGTGCCGAAGTCAGCCGCGCGGTCTCGCGCCTGCTCGAGGCGGGCCTGATCCAGCGAGGCGGCGCGCGCGATCACGACAACCGGCTCGAGTTGACGCCGACGGCGCGCGGCATGGAACTGCACGACCGCGTCAAGGCCAAGCGGCGTGACTACTTCGAGTGGATCCTGCAGGATCTCGATTCGAACCAGCGCGATGCTCTCGACGCAATGCTGGCGAGGATCGCTCGCCGGGTCGATCAGCGCCGCACGGGCAAAGCAGGCGAGCGGCAACCGCGCGAGACTAGACGGGACAAGGTGCCGGCAGGATAATGACGCTCGGATCGGCCGGACGCAGGCTTGACTTGGGCCAGAGCCTGGTTGATCCGTCAACTTTGGGTGAGAGGAATGGCCTTGAAGCTGATCGGGTTTTCGCTGGCGGCTGCGTCCGCCGTCATCGGCATCTCCGCCGCGGCACAGACCGCGGGCGCCGCCGCCGTGCCGGAGCAGCCCGAAGTCGTTCGCCCGCTGGTGCCGATCCCGCCCGAAAGGCTCGAGCAGATGGTGCCCAAGCACCCGGGCTACCTCGGTGCGCTCGCGCCCGAGAACCTTAAGAAGCCGCGCCCGACACCGCCCTTCGACCTTACGGGCACCTGGTTCGTCGACCTTTCGAAGGGCTTCGCCGACTACATGTTCGGCCCACCCTATCCGCGCTTCGGCCCCGAGGGGATCGAGGCGCTGATCGAGGCGCCCAAGGCGCAGGCGCGGGGCGAGACCTATCGCGATGCGATCGGGCAGTGCTACCCGCCGGGCATGCCGATGTTGATGACCCGTGTGTGGCCGCACGCGTTCATCCAGCTGCCGACGGCGATCTACGTGATCTCGGGCTTCAACAACTCGGTGCGCACGATCTTCCTCGACGGCCGCGAGCATTCCGACCCCGATCTGGTCGTGCCGAGCTACAACGGCGAATCGGTCGGCCGCTGGGAAGGCGACACGCTGGTGGTCCACACCAAGTATTTCGAGACCGACAACCACTACATCGATCTCGGCATTCCGATCTCCGACCAGTTCGAGCTGATCGAGCGCATCCGCCTGATCAACGACGGCAGGACGATGGAGGTCGAGTACGAGCTGATCGATCCGCAGATGTGGCAGGGCGAGTGGAAGTCGGTGAAGCGCTTCAACCGCCAGGACTACACCGACATCAACGAGGCCAACTGCATCCTGCAGTACAACGCCAACCTGCCCGGCACCAATCTCGGCAGCGCGACGGCCGAGGAGCGCGGGCAGACCGCGCTCGAGGGAGAATCCGACGATGAATAGGCTCGTCATGGGCGCCGCCGCGGTGCTGCTTGCTGCGGTTCCGGCACTCGCTCACCACAGCTTCGCGATGTTCGACCAGCGGCGCATCGTCACGCTCGAAGGCACGGTCACCGAGTTCCAGTGGACCAACCCGCATGCCTTTATCGAGATCGACGTGCCGGGTGCGGACGGCCGTGTGACGCACTGGTCGATCGAGCTCAACAGCCCGAACAACCTCAAGCGACAGGGCTGGTCCCGCACCTCGGTCCGCTCGGGCGACCGGGTGACGCTGCGGATGAACCCGTTGCGCGACGGCAAGCCCGGCGGACTGTTCCTCGACCTCAAGCTGCCGAGCGGGCGGGTGCTCGATTCGGGCTTGCCCAAGAACGGCACGCCTGTGAACGTGCCCAACGTATGACGGAGGTTCTCGTGAAGCGGTTTCGCACACTCCTCGCCGCGGCCGTCGCCGCGCTGGCGATTCCCGCCGCGGCGCATCACAGCTACTCGATGTTCGACATGAACAAGACGATCGTGCTCGACGCCGAGGTCGTCCGGTTCAAGTGGCAGAACCCCCACGCGTTCATCGAGGCCGACGTCACCTCGCCGGCGGGGACCGAGCGCTGGGCCATCGAGATGACCAGCCCCAACAACCTCGCGCAGGAAGGCTGGAAGCGCACCTCGCTCAGGCCCGGCGACCGCGTTCGGATCTGGGTCCACCCGCTGCGCAGCGGCGCTCGGGGCGGCAGCTACGCCGGCGTCCGCCTGCCCGACGGCTCGACGCTGGGCGATGTAAGCTGACGGGCGTCAAGACGGGAACAGGCCTGCTCGGGGTTGGGATTGGGAGAGCGATGAAGCGTGTTTTCGGCATAGCGCTGGCGGGCTCGCTGCTCGCGGCCCCGGCTTTGGCGCAGCTCGGCACTGCGACCCAGTCACCGCCGCCGCCCGGAGTCGAGGAAGGCAAGGGCGCGGCCCACCCGAAGGGGCAGTACGCGGCGCTCGATGCGCTTCCCGACTGGGGCGGTATCTGGTTCGTCATTCCGAACCCGCCCGGCAGTGGTGCCGCGGCCCAGCCCAGGCTCAAGGGCGACTACCTCGCCCGGCGCGAGGCCTGGCTCGCGGAGGTCCGCTCGCGCGACGGAGTGGTTCGCCGCAACCGCTCGAACTGCTCGCCGCCGGGCATGCCGCGGATCATGCGGCTCGCGCAATATCCCTACGAGTTCATCTTCGCCCCCGGCCGCGTGACGATCAACCAGGAAGCCTGGATGCAGACGCGCACGATCTGGACCGACGGCCGCCTGCACGAGGAAGATCCCGACCCGAGCTTCATGGGCGATTCGGTCGGCCACTGGGAAGGCGACACGCTGGTCGTCGTGACGAAGGGTATCTCCGACGAGCTCGAGATCGACACCGGCTGGCCGCATTCCGACCAGTTCGTGCTGACCGAACGAATCCATCTCGACCCGAACGACCCGGATGTCCTGATAAACGAGATGCGCATGGAGGATCCCGAGGCGCTGGCCGAGCCGTTCGAGGTGACCACCCGTTACCGCCGCGACCGCTACGGCAAGCTGCTCGAGTTCCAGTGCTCCGAGAACGACCGCAACCCGGTCAACGAGGAGGGGGAAACTGAATATCTCTGACACGCCGGCCGATCCCGCCGCCGCGCAGCAGCGTTACAGCACGGTCGCGGTCGTCCTCCACTGGCTGATCGCGTTCGCGCTCGCCTTCCAGCTCGCGCTCGGCTTCTCGATGCCCGGCGACGAACGCGGCTTTGCGCTGTTCCAGCTGCACAAGTCGGTCGGCATCTCGATCCTGCTGCTGACCCTGGCGCGGCTCGCCTGGCGCCTGACGCATCGCCCGCCGCCGGCGGTCGAGGGCGGCTTCCAGGGCTTCCTCGCGAAGGCCGTGCACACGCTGCTCTACGCGTTCATGATCGTCGCCCCGCTGACCGGGTGGATCGTCGTCTCGACCTCGCGGATCGAGGTGCCGACCTACCTGTTCGGCGTCGTGCCGTGGCCGCACCTGCCGGTCTCGCGCGCGCTGCACGAGGTCGCCGAGGAGGCGCACGAGCTGCTGGCGTGGGCCGGCATCGCGCTGTTCCTGCTCCATGTCGCCGGCGCGCTGCGCCACCAGTGGCTGCTCAAGGACGGCCTGCTGCGGCGGATGGCGCCGGGTGGCAAGGCCTGGGCGGCCTACGCGCTGCTGCTGGCGGTCGTGGCGACCTACTTCGCGACCGGGATGAAGATCGCGAGCGACGTCGTCGCCAGCGGCGGTTACGATCGTGCCACCGCCGCTCCCGAGCCCGCGCGCGTTCCGCTCGCCGCCGCCGTCGGGCCGACGGCCTCGCCCACGCCCGAGGCGACCGAGGAAGCCGAAGAGGAAGAGGAGGAGGCCGAGCCCGAGCCGGGCCCGCCGCCGACCTGGACGATCCAGCCGGGCGGCACTCTCGGCTTCACCGTCAGCAGCGGCTCGGACTCGTACCGCGGCAGCTTCGCACAGTGGGGCGGGACGATCGCCTTCGACCCCGAGAACCCCGAGACCGCCGACATCCGCATCACCGTCGACCTTGCCAGCGGCACCGTCGGCGACGCGACAATGGACGGCATGCTCTCGGGCGCCGAGTTCCTCGCCGCCTCGGCCAATCCGACGGCGACCTGGCGCTCGACTTCGGTCCGCCGCACCGGCACCAACCGTTACAGCGCCAGCGGCACGCTGACGCTCAAGGGCGTCAGCCGACCGCAGTCGCTGACCTTCACCCTCTCGGGCGAAGGCCTGCGCCGCCACGTCGAAGGCAGCGCCAGCATCGACCGCACCGCGTTCGGCGTCGGCACCGGCGAATCGGCCCAGGGCCTCGCGCCGACGGTGGCGCTGAGCTTCGCGTTCGACGCGGTTGGGCGGGAGCCGTAGCGGCAGCTCGATCACCGGGGCGTCCCGACCATTCGGCGCAGCTCGTGCAAGGCCGCGGGTCAACGCTCCATGTCGTCAGCGCCGGCAAATGGACGACGATACCGTTCGCGGGCGTCGCCAGATGCCTCCTCCGGTGAAGGCGGCCGGCGCCGCTGGGACAGCCTCAGGCCACGAGCCCCTCGAGCCATTCCGTGATCATTGCCCGCCCCGCCTCGACCACGCGCGGGCCATGCATCTCGTGGTCGGCGCGCAGTCGCTCGACCGAGGTACCCGCCGCCTCGATGTCGCCCGGCCACTGCTCGGTCCAGACGTAGAACCGCTCGTCGAGCCCCATCTCGGCGTGGAACTGCAGCGCGAGGATGTTGGCGCCGCGGCGAAAGGCCTGGTGGGCGTAGCGCTCGCTCGAGGCGAGCAGCTCGGTTCCTTCGGGCAGGGTGAAGGTGTCCCCATGCCAGTGCAGCACCGGGATGCCGGCGAGGTGGCGCAGTGGCGCTGCGCCGGGCGTGTCGTGCACCTCGATCGGATGGAAGCCGACTTCCTTGACCGGCCCGCGATAGACTTCGGCGCCGAGCGCGGCGGCCATCAGCTGCGCCCCGAAGCACACGCCGAGCGTCGGGCGGTCGAGCTCCAGCCGCCGCTGGAGCCGCCGCATCTGGCAGCGGATCCATGGGTGCTCGTCATGCTCGTAGACGCTCATCGGCCCGCCCATCATGATCACGAGATCAGGCTCGGCGAGGTCGACCGTCGGGAAACGCGGGTCGCTGACGTCGATCCGGTCGAGCGCGTAGCCGGCGGCCTCGATCGGCTCGCGGAATCCCGCGATGCCTTCGTGTGGCACGTGGCGTATGATCAGGCCCGACTTCACCGTCCGTCCTCCTTTCGGGCACGAGCCGGCGATGTCGCTTGGGTCCGTGCGCTTTAGCCGTTGGTCACGCGGAGCAAGCTGACATGTTCAAAAGCCGCGGCCCGCCCCATCGGCGAGCGTGGCCCTGATCGCCCAATCCGCGACGATCCGCAAACTAGAGTGACTTGAGGCGGCTCAACGCGAGCTTAGGAGCCGTGCTTCGACGAGTTCGCCTTCGACAGGCTCGGGGCAAACGCGCCAGGTGTCGAGTTCGGGCCTTGAAGAGGGTTGATCTCGACCAGGACCCGCTCATCCTGAGCCTGCCGAACGATGATCCGCAGCGCCCCCAAACCGGACGCTCTCTAATCCAGCGCCACCGACACGGCCTTGAGCTCGGTATAGGCCTCGATCCCCGCGCGACCGTTCTCACGGCCCCAGCCGCTCGACTTGTAGCCGCCGAGCGGCAGCGCCGGGTCGACGCCGCCCGAGCCGTTGATGCGGATCGTGCCGGCCTTGAGCCGCCGCGCGAGGCGGTGGGCCATGCCGATGTCGCGGGTCCAGATCGAGGCGGCGAGGCCGTACTCGGTCTCGTTGCCGAGCCGTGCCAGCCGGTCGGCGTCGTCGGCCGACGAGAAGCGGTGCGCGCAGAGCACCGGGCCGAAGATTTCCTCGCGGCGAACCTTCATGCTCGCCTCGGTGTCGACCAGCACGGTTGGCTCGACGAACCAGCCCGGGCCGTCCTTGCGCCCGCCGCCGACGAGCACGGTGGCGCCTTCCTGCCGCCCGCTCTCGATGTAGCTGGTCACGCGGTCGAGCTGGACCTCGCTGACGAGCGGGCCGATCATCGTCTCGGGATCGAGCGTGTGACCAACGCGCAGGCCCCTGGCCATGCCCGCGATGCCCTCGAGCACCTGGTCGGCGACGTCCTCCTGTACGAACAGCCGCGAGCCTGCCGCGCAGACCTGCCCGGCGTTGAAGAAGATGCCCATCGCCGCGGCAGGAATCGCCTTCGCGAGGTCGGCATCGGCGAAAATGAAGGTCGGCGACTTGCCGCCGAGCTCGAGGCTGACCCGCTTGAAGTTGGTTTTCGACGCCTCGATGATCGCGCGGCCGGTCGCGGTCGAACCGGTGAAGGCGATCTTGTCGACGTCCGTGTGGCTCGCCAGCGCCGCTCCCGCAGTCCGGCCAAAGCCGGTGACGATGTTGATGACTCCCTCGGGGAAGCCGGCTTCGAGCGCCAGCTCGCCAAGGATGATCGTCGACAGCGGCGTCTGCTCGGCAGGCTTGAGCACCACGGTGCAGCCCGCGGCGAGCGCCGGGCCGAGCTTGCCGCAGGCCATCGCCAGCGGGAAGTTCCACGGCACGATCTGCCCGACCACGCCCACCGGCTCGCGCAACACGTAGCTCAGCCATTCGCCGGGGGCGGAGATCTCGTTGGTCTCCCCCTGGATCTTGGTCGCCCACCCGGCCTGGTAGCGCAGCTGGCCGACCGCGCCGCCGACGTCGATCATCCGGCTGAACTGGATCGGCCTGCCGACGTCCAGCGTCTCGGTCAGCGCCAGCTCTTCGCCATGCGCCTCGATCAGGTCGGCGAGCCTGTTGATCAGCCGCGCGCGCTCGTCCGGTTTCACCTTGGACCACGGCCCTTCGAACGCCTTGCGCGCAGCGGCCACCGCGGCATCGACGTCGGCCTCGCCCGCGCTGGCGACGTCGGCCAGCTTCTCGCCGGTCGACGGGTCCTCGGTCGCGAAAGTCTCGCCGCTCGCCGCTTCGCGCCATTCGCCACCGATCAGCATCTTGCCGACCTTGCCCTGCCAGCGCTGGCGGAAGGCTTCCATGCGGTTTTCGATGGGGGTCTGGACGGTCACGGATCGCTCTCCACGGCTTGTCGGTCGCTGTTGGCCAGCGCATAGAGATTGTAAGCGATACATACCAGTTCGCAAACGAGGGAGAGCGACCGCTGCAGGGCGATTTCGACTATGTGATCGTTGGGGCCGGGTCGGCCGGCTGCGTGCTTGCCGCGCGGCTGACCGAGGATCCGGGCACGCGCGTGTTGCTGCTCGAGGCCGGGGGCGGGGCCGACAAGTTCCTGATTCGCATGCCTTTGGGCATGATGAAGGCCATGCTCAAGCCTGAGCTGACCTGGCGGATGATGACCGAGCCCGAGCCGACGCTGAACGGGCGCCGGCTGTTTCTCCCGCGCGGGCGCCTGCTCGGCGGAAGCTCGTCGATCAACGGCATGGTCTACATGCGCGGCCACTCGGCCGACTACGACCGCTGGGCGCAGAAGGGTGCGCGCGGCTGGAGCCATGCCGAAGTGCTGCCCTACTTTCTGCGCATGGAGCGCTCCTGGCGCGGTACCGAAAATTACGGGCGCGAAGGCCCGCTGCCGATCACCAGGAACAACACGCAGTACCTGCTCCACGACGAGCTGATGCAGGCGATCGCCAACGCCGGCCTGCCGGTGACGCAGGACATCCACGCCGGCGACGAGGAAGGGGCAAGCTTCGTCGAGCTTACGATCGACGAGAAGGGGCGCCGCGCCTCGACCTACGAGGCCTACCTCAAGCCGGCGATGCGGCGGCCGAACCTCGCGGTGGTGACGGGCGCGTTGACCCGCAAGGTCGTGGTCGAGGACGGCCGCGCTAGCGGGGTCGAGTACGAGGTCGGCGGCGAGGTGCGCCTGGCCAAGGCTGGCGAAGTGATCCTCTCAGGCGGCAGCTACAACTCGCCGCAGCTGTTGCTGCTGTCCGGCATAGGCCCTGGCGAGCACCTCGCGGAAATGGGCATTCCGGTCGTGCACGACCTCCCCGGGGTCGGCCGCAACCTGCAGGAACACCCGCGCGTCCCGCTCGAGTTCGCCGCGAAGGGCCCGGTCACCTTCGTCAACCAGCTGCGTTTCGACCGCGCCGCGCGCGCGGTTATCCAGTGGTACCTGTTCGGCACCGGCCCGTTTGCGCGCCAGCTCAACAGCGCCAATCCGATGCTGCGCACGGACCCGCGGCTGGCGCAGCCCGACATCCAGCTGTTCTCGAACCCTGTGAAGCTGACCGCGCACCTGTGGTTCCCGGGACTGGTGAAGAGCCCCGAGCATGCGTTCAGCGCCGACGTGATCCTGCTCCACCCGCAGGCGCGCGGCTGGGTCCAGCTCAAGTCGCCCGACCCGCATGAGCTGCCGGCGATCCGCCTCAACCTGTTCGACAACGAGCCCGACTTCGCCACCGCCCGCGCCGGGCTTCGGCTGGCGCGCAGGATCTACGCCACCGAGCCGATGGCGAGCCTTATCGAGCGCGAGAGCGTGCCCGGCGCCGATGTCCAGTCCGATGCCGAGATCGACGCGCACGTCCGTGCCACTGCGGCCACGACCCAGCATCCGGTCGGCAGTTGCGCGATCGGCGCGGTGGTCGACCCCGAGCTGCGCGTCCACGGCATCCGGGGCCTGCGCGTGGTCGACGCCTCGGTCATGCCCGACGTTCCCGGAGGCAACACCAACGGACCGACTATCATGATTGCGGAGAAGGCCAGCGACCTGATCCGCGGCCGAAGCCTCCCCCCTGTCGAGAAGGAAGCCGCATGACCGAGGACGATTTCCGCAGCTACATTGCCGCCTTCAACGCGCGCGACTTTGCCGGCTTCTCGCGGTTCTATGCCGACGACGTCGAGTTCAATCTCGGCGACCGCAAGCGCATCGTCGGCGCGCAGGGCATCGTCGATTTCTACACCGGCGTGTTCGAACACATCGCCGAGGAGCTCGAGATCCTCGACCTGATCGTCGCCCCCGACGGTGCCGCGCTGCACAGCCGGACCAAGTTCACCACCATCAAGGACTGGCCCGATTTCGAGCTGTGGCCGACGATGAAGGGCGACGTGCGGGTCGTGGAGAGCATCAACATGTACAGGACCGCGAATGGCAAGATCGTGAAGATCCTGTCGGGACGGTTCTCGAGCAAATGAGCATGGCATCCCTTCGCGCGGACGCTCCTCTCGGGCACCGGGCCATCGCGCACGAACCGATCCTACCTCCACCCGTCATCCTGAACTCGTTTCAGGGCCCATTTCACAGCCGGGCGTGGAGCTGTCGGTCGAAGCCTCGCATCACCACAAGCGCGTGCAAAGGCGCGGCGCCGGCGAAGCGCCCGCCAGCAAACTCCAGGCGCGAGGCCCGATGGGCCCTGAAACAAGTTCAGGGTGACGAACTGGGTCGTGAGGTTGCCCCTCTGCAAGTGCATGCCCGCCGCAACGGAACCGTCTGAATGCCCCCATCCAACACCCCCGACTACATCGTCGTCGGCGCCGGCTCCGCCGGTGCGGTCGTCGCCACGCGGCTCAGCGAGGACCCGGGCGTCAAGGTCACCCTGATCGAGGCCGGCAAGCGCGAGCGGCATCCGCTGCTGGCCATGCCGATCGCCTTCCCGGTGGCGATGACCGTGCCGCGCTTCAACTGGAACTACGACGGCGAGCCCGAACCCCATGCCGACGGTCGCCGCCTGCGCCAGCCGCGCGGCAAGGGCCTCGGCGGCTCGTCGATGATCAACGGCATGCTCTACGCCCGCGGCCACGCGCGCGACTACGACGAGTGGCGCCAGCTCGGCCTCGAGGGCTGGAGCTACGAGGACGTCCTGCCCTACTTCCGCAAGTCCGAGGATCACTGGGGCGCCGAGGACCGTTACCACGGCAAGGGCGGCCCGCTGTCGATCACCAAGCACATTCCCGACAAGGAGCTGTTCCCGCGCTTCATGGAGGCGGTCAACAAGCTCGGCTACAAGACCCAGATCGATCACCACGGCCCGGACCAGGAAGGCTGGGGCAGTCCGGATATCTCGATCCACAAGGGCTGGCGCGGCAGCACGGCCAAACGCTTTCTGTTCCCGGCGATGAAGCGGCCCAACCTCACCGTCGTCACCGGCGCGCTCGCGACGAAAGTCGAGGTGCGGGGCGGCCGCGCGGTGGCGCTGCACTATCGCCAGGGCGGGCAGGACCACCGGCTCGAGGCGGGTCGCGAGATCGTCCTGTCGGGCGGCGCCTACAACACACCGCAGCTCCTGCTGCTCTCGGGCATCGGCCCGGCGGACGAGCTGCGCGAGCTCGGCATAGAAGTGGTCCACGACCTGCCCGGCGTCGGCCGCAACCTGCAGGATCATCCCTCGATCGCGATGGTGTGGAGCGCCGACCGCGAGGTCACGCTGACCAACGACCTGCGCTTCGACAGGCTGACGCTCTCGGTCATCGAATGGGCGCTGGCCGGCAAGGGCCGCATCGCCAACATGCCGGTCACCGCCAACGGCTGGGTCAAGACCCGGCCCGAGCTGGAGCGACCCGATGCGCAGTGCCTGTTCCAGCCGACCTCGATCCTCGCCCGCCCGTGGTTCCCCGGGATCAAGGCCCCGCAGCCCGACGTCGTCGCGATGGCCTGCGTCCAGCTCCGGCCCGAAGGCCGCGGGTGGGTCAAACTGGCCAGCGCCGACCCGGCGCAGCCGCCGCGCATCCTCACCAACGTCCTCTCGACCGAGAATGACCGCGCGTTCTTTCGCCGCATCGTCCCACAGATGCGCGAGATCCTGGCTACTGCGCCGCTTGCAGATGTTGTGAAAGCCGAGCTGATGCCGGGCCCGCAAGCGGACTCCGGCGAAGCCCTCGATGCCTGGGTCCGCGCCAACGTCCGCACCGCTATGCACGCCGCCGGCTCGTGCGCGATGGGTACCGGCGCCGACGCCGTCTGCGACGCCGAACTGCGCGTGCGCGGGATCGACGGCCTGCGGATCGCCGACGCCTCGGTCATGCCGCGCATCGTCGGCGGCAACACCAACGCCGCGACGATCATGATCGGGGAGAAGGCGGCCGACCTGATACGGGAGAGTTAGGACCCGA
>CALCBC010000075.1 GCA_937898525.1 uncultured Sphingomonadales bacterium | reverse complement strand
CGGGAGGGGAAAAGGAAGGCTCGAATGACCCAATCATCAGCCCCCTGCATGTGGATGCGAGGCGGCACGTCGAAGGGCGGCTACTTCCTCGCCTCCGACCTGCCGCAGGACACTGCCGAACGCGATGCGTTCCTGCTGCGCGTGATGGGCTCGCCCGACCCGCGGCAGATCGACGGCATGGGCGGGGCCGACCCGCTGACCAGCAAGGTTGCCGTGGTGAAGAAGTCGGAGCGCGAGGGGATCGACGTCGACTACCTGTTCCTGCAGGTCTTCGTCGACCAGGCGATCGTCACCGACGCGCAGAACTGCGGCAACATCCTCGCCGGCATCGGCCCGTTCGCGATCGAGCGCGGGCTCGTCCCCGCGACGGGCGATGAGACCCGGGTCGCGATCTACATGGAGAACACCGGCCAGGTCGCGATCGCGACCGTGCAGACCCCGGGCGGCAAGGTCAGCTACGCGGGCGACGCGCGGATCGACGGCGTTCCCGGCACCCACGCCCCGGTGCCGCTCGAGTTCCGCGACACCGCCGGCTCCACGTGCGGCGCGCTGCTGCCCACCGGGAATGCGGCCGACGTGGTCGAGGGCGTGCGCTGCACGCTGATCGATAACGGCATGCCGTGCGTCGTGTTCAAGGCTGCTGACGTCGGCGCAACCGGCTACGAGACCCGCGAGGAGCTCGAAAGCGAGGCCTTCGCGCCGATCCGAGAAAAGATCGAGGCCATCCGGCTCGCCGCCGGCCCGCTGATGAATCTCGGCGACGTGAAGGACAAGTCGGTGCCTAAGATGACCCTTGTGGCGCCGCCCCGCCACGGCGGTGCGGTGACCACCCGCGTGTTCATCCCGCATCGCGCCCACGCCAGCATCGGGGTGCTCGGCGCGGTCACCGCCGCCACGGCGTGCCTCGTCGAAGGCTCGCCCGCGGCCGAAGTCGCGACCATTCCCCAGGGCCGCGTCAAGACGCTCAGCATCGAGCACCCGAGCGGCGAGATGTCGTGCGTCATGACCGTGAACGAGACCGGCGAAGTCGAATCCGCCGCGCTGCTGCGCACGGCGCGCAAGCTGATGGACGGGGTGGTGTTCGCTTGAAGCCCTCTCCCCTTCGGGGGAATGGCTTGGGAGAGGGGCCCGCACGCGACGCAACAGGCCCCTCTCAACTTCGGCTGGGACCCGCGTGCGCGGGCCCAAGCCTTCGTATCTCTCCCCTCAAGGGAAGAGAGCAGGGAGTGAGAATGACCGACCGCATCGTATCCTGGCACCCGAACCCCTCGAAGCCGCGCTTCGTCCCGCCGCCCGGCGCGATCGACGCGCATTGCCACGTGTTCGGGCCGATGGCGCAGTTCCCGTTCAGCCCCAGGGCCAAGTACCTGCCCGACGACGCCGGGCCCGAGATGCTGTTCGCATTGCGCGACCACCTCGGGTTCGCGAAGAACGTGATCGTCCAGGCGAGCTGCCACGGCACCGACAATGCCGCGACGCTCAACGCGATCGCCAGGTCGGACGGCAAGGCCCGCGGCGTCGCGGTGGTCGATCCGGCGATCTCCGAGGAAGAGCTGGCCCGGCTCCACGCCGGGGGCATCCGCGGCATCCGCTTCAACTTCCTCAAGCGCCTCGTCGACGACGCGCCGAAGGACAAGTTCCTCGAAGTCAGCAAGCGACTGCCGAAAGGCTGGCACGTGGTGATCTACTTCGAGGCCGACATCCTCGAGGAACTGCGCCCGTTCATGGACGCGATCCCGGTGCCGCTGGTGATCGACCACATGGGCCGCCCCGACGTGACGCAAGGCCCCGACGGCCGCGACATGAAAGCCTTCCGCCGCCTGCTCGACAGCCGGCCCGACATCCACTTCAAGCCGACCTGCCCCGACCGGCTCGACCCGACAGGGGACCCGTGGGACAAGTTCGCCGAGGCTGTCCGCCCGCTGGTCGAGGACTATCCCGACCGCTGCATCTGGGGCACCGACTGGCCGCACCCGAACATGCAGGACAACGTTCCCGACGACGGCCACCTCGTCGACATGATCCCGCGAATCGCACCGACCGAGGAACTCCAGCGTAAGCTGCTGGTTACGAACCCCGAACTGCTCTATTGGTCCGACTAGGGGCCACACAAACGGGGGGATATCCTTCTGCTTACGTCAGCCCTTTCGCGCCGTGCCTCGCTGGTTGCCGGCGCCTTCGCTCTCGCCTGCTCGTTCCCCGCCTCCGCGCAGGATGATGCGACCGGCAAGGAGCCGCGGCGCTACCGCGTCACGGCCGGCGGCCAGATGACGCCGCGGCATCCCGGCTCCGACGACCTGCAGCCGAGCGCGATGGTCAACCTCGATATCGCCCGCGGCGACACGCCGTTCAGGTTCGAGGCGCCCGACGACAGCTTCGGTATCGATCTCGTGCGCAGCGGCGGCCTCTCGCTCGCCCCGGTCGCCAATTTCGAGGATTCGCGGACCGCCAAGGACGTCGGCACCGATTTGCCGAAGGTCGGCTTCAGCCTCGAGCTCGGCGGCGCGGTTCGCTTCCAGCCGAGCGAGAACTTCCGCCTCAGCGCCGAGCTGCGCAAGGGCGTCAGCGGGCACGAAGGCTGGGTCGGAACGGCCGGCGCCGACTTCATCGTGCGCGACGGCGACCGCTGGCTGGCCTCGATCGGCCCGCGCCTGACCTGGGGCGACGACACCTATCACGACGCGTGGTTCGGCGTCGCGCCGGCCGACTCGGTGCCGAGCGGCCTCCCGGCCTACGATCCGGGCGGCGGCATCCACGCCTACGGTGCGACCGCTTCCGTGCTGACCCAGCTTTCGCGGCACTGGGGCCTCGTCGCGTACGCGAAGTACGACCGCCTGACCGGCGACGCGGCGGATTCGCCGATCGTGCTGACTTACGGGTCGCGCGACCAGTTCTGGTTCGGCGCCGGCCTGACCTATACGTTCGGACCGGCGCTCGACTGACTCGCCGGGACGGCCGCTTGCCCGGCCGCGTAGGCTTCCGACAAGACGCGATAGGCGCGAGAGCCCATCGCCAGCAGCGCCACCATCACGCCGAGCGCCCCGGTCACGCTGAACACCAGCGCCATGCCGCGCTCGGGACCGGTACCGTACCAGCCGCCGATCGCCTCGGCGCCCGCTCCGGTGGTCATGAACGGGATGACCAGGAACTGCGTCAGCGGTCCGATCAGGAACGCGGTCAGCGGCGAGGCCGATTGCTCGACTGCCTGCGCGAAGCCGAACACGCGGCCCTGCCGCTCGTAGGGGACGACCTTCTGCAAGGTGGTCTGCTCGGCCGCCTCGGCGAACGGATTGAGGAACAGCCACACGAAGCAGGCGATCGCCAGCATCGCGACCGAGGATCTGAGCGTGAATACCGCCGCGATCGACCACACGGCGAGGTTGACCAGCAGCATCGTGCGCAACGGGTTCCGGCCGAGCCCGGTCTTGGCGATCGTCAGCCCGCTGAGGATGAACGCGCACGAGGCGAAGGCCCACAGCAGCCCCCATTCCTCGACCTCCATCAGCGACAGGCCGTAGGCGTCCATCAGCGCCATGAACACGCCGCCGAGCAGGTTGTTGAAGCAGGCGAAGGCGATCAGCGCGAACAGTCCGGGCACGCCCGCGATGACGCGGATCGTCCCGGCGAGGTCGATCTCGCGCCGCGCGCCGCTGGTCTCGGCCTCGGGCACCGGCTCGCGCACTCGCACGAACAGCAGGTGCACGAACGCGAGCCCCGTCAGCGCGAGCGCGAAGACCAGCGTCGCTTCCATCCCGCCTCGTGCGACGAGGAACCCGCTGATCGCCGACGTGACGACGAAGCCGACGCCGGTAACCATGCCGACGAGGCCGTTGGCCTTGTCGCGCCGGTCCTCGGGGATCAGCGCGGTGACCAGCGTCGTCAGCGCGATCATCCGCAGGTTGCCGGCGATCACCCCGAGCATGACCAGCAGCACCAGCAGCCACAGCTCGAGGCCCGCGACGCGCGTCAGCGCAGCTTCCGGCGTCAGTGACAGCATCGCCAGCGAGGCCGCATAGAAAGCGAACGACACCGCGCTCGAGCCGAGCATCACCCGCCGCTTGCGGTGATGGTCGACGAGGCTGCCGAACCACACCGCGAATCCGGCAGTGAACACCAGGTAGACCCCGCCGATCATGCCCGTCACGAACACCGAGCGCGTCTCGAGGAAGGCCCAGAAGACCAGCGCGAACCAGGCCGTGAAGTTGGTCACGTTCTGGACCAGGTTGTTGACGAGGATCAGGTGGAACGCACGCATCGCCCGCTGCTACGCGTGCGCCCCGCCGCCACGCAACCCGACTGACAGCGTCGCGCCCCGACGCGGGGTCGGGGACCCGTCAGCGGCTGGAGCCGTTGTGCCTGCGAGGAGTATCCGATGTCCCCGAAGCTCGCTCTCGTGCCGGTTCTGGCCCCGTTGGCTCTCGTCGGCTGCGCACCCTCGGAGCCGCTCGCCGGGCCGGACCGGGGGCCGATCACAGCCACTTTCGCCTGCGAGCCGTCAGCGGCGATCACCGTGACCTTCACCGAGGGGATCGCGCATCTCCTCGCCGAGGGTGTCGACGCCGAGCTGCTCCTGCAACCGAGCGGCTCGGGCTACAGCTATGCGGGCGAGGGGCATTCGCTGCGCGGCAAGGGTACCTCGGCGACCTGGACCGATCCCGCCGGCACCGTCCGCGAGTGCGAGGAGCAGGAGAGCACGATGAGCCCGCCCGACGACCGCCGATCCGCGTCACCGCTCGCCGGCACCGCCTGGCGGCTCGTCGCGTTCGAATCCTCCGACGACGCGATCGGCCGCGTCGTCCCGCCGCGTGTCGAGCGCTACACCGTGACCTTCGCCGCCGACGGCAGCGCGGCGTTCCAGCTCGACTGCAACCGCCTCAACTCCCGCTGGACCCAGACCGCCGCCAGCGATCGCGGCGGCGCGATCGAATTCGCTCCCGGCGCCATGACCCGCGCGTTCTGCGGCGAAGACGCGATGGACACGCGCCTGGCCGCCGACCTTGCGCACGTCCGTACCTTCACGATCGAGGGCGATACCCTCAGCCTGTCGCTCGAGGCCGACGCCGGCAGTTACCTCTGGACCCGCCGCACCGGGCTGTAAGCGCTCAGCCCTCGAGCGTCATCCGCACGAAGTCGACCGTCTGCCGCGTCGCCGCGGCGAACTCGGTTTCGGTCGCCTTGAAGCTGCCGAAGTGTGCGAACTGCTCGGGCCGCATGCCGTCGAACTCGTAGGCCTGGCGGAAGCTCGGCAGCTTGAGCAGCTTCTCGAGGCTCGCCTTGTTCGGCTCGCGGTCGATCGCGTTCGGGTCGAAGGGCGCGAGGTCGGCGCTCATCAACCCGGCGATGTAGCCCGGCGGGCAGGTGTAGACCATGTCGCTGCCGGCGAAGTCCTCGATGTGCCGGCTGACGGTCTTGCCGGTTCGCTCGTCCTTCTCGACGCGCATCGAGCATTGCAGCATCTTCGAGGGATGCCCGACGCTCTTGCCGTAGTGGTAGGCACGCTTGAGCACGGCTTCCTCGCCGTCGCGAATCTCGGGCAGGGTCAGCTCGATCCCGCGAGCCTTGGCCTCGGTCTTCCAGTCGCTGAGCTCGCCGAGGCGCGCCGACATGTGCGTGATCACCGAGCGCCACTTGCTGAGGTCGACGCCGGCCGCCTTGGCCCGGAACAGCCCGGCCGAAACCGCCGACATGCAGCGCATGTACTGCGCCACGGTGAAGCTCGTGGTGTTGTTGGTGCTGATCCCGCGCGCGGTCAGTTCCTCGAGCACCTCGTAGCCTTCCTTCGAGCCCGGCAGCTTGACCATCACGTTCGGTCCCTGCGCGGCGATCTGCAGGCCTTGCGCGAGCATCTTGTCGCCGTCGCGCACGAAGCGCGGGTCGACCTGGCCCGAGAGGAACCCGTACTTGCCGCCCGACTTGTCGAACACCGGGCGGATCGCCTCCGCACCCTTCTTCACGAGGTCGAGATACATCGCCCAGTACACGCCCTCGTAATCGAGGCCCGGGTTCTGCTTGGCGATCTGCCTGATCTCGGCCGCCCACAGTTCGGGCGCGAGCTTGATCGCCTGCAGGCTCAGCGGCGGATTGGTGGTGACGCCGCGGAAGCCCATCGTGCCTTCGGTCCTGATCGTCGCGTCGTCGTAGAACCGCGTCAGCTGCGCTTCCCACACGGCGCGTTCGCCCTCGGGAGCCTTGGCGAGGGTCTCCTCCTTCCAGCTCGGGTAGATCAGCGGGCTCGAATCCCACCAGATCTCGGCATCGGGATTGGTGGCGGCAAGCTGCTCGAGCGGGTGGAGCGTGGAATCGGCGACCGGCGTGGCCAGCACTTGTTCGTTCATCGGGTCTCTCCGGTGGGGCGGCGCGGGGCGCCGGCAATCACGCGAGTCGCCCTAGCAAACTTGGCGCGAAGGATAACCCCCCGCATTGCTTCGCGCGGCGACAGGAATTGTTCGTTGGGCGCATCGTGCACCGCCCAGCCTGACGCCGCGCAGCCGCAAAGGTGGACAGCGCCCCCCGCAGTCCCTAAGTGCGCGCGCCCGCATCCCCATTCGAAAGACCGTTCCCATGAGCCTGCGCAACGTGGCGATCATCGCGCACGTCGATCACGGCAAGACCACCCTGGTTGACCAGCTGTTCCGCCAGTCCGGCACCTTCCGCGAGAACCAGCGGGTCGAGGAGCGGGCGATGGATTCGAACGACCTCGAGAAGGAGCGCGGGATCACCATCCTCGCCAAGCCGACTTCGGTCGAGTGGGCCCCGCCGGGCTCGAACGAGACTTTCCGCATCAACATCGTCGACACTCCCGGCCACGCCGACTTCGGCGCCGAAGTCGAGCGCATCCTCTCAATGGTCGACGGCGTGATCCTGCTGGTCGACGCCGCCGAAGGCCCGATGCCGCAGACCAAGTTCGTCACCGGCAAGGCGCTCGGCCTCGGCCTGCGCCCGATCGTGGTGATCAACAAGATCGACCGCCCCGACGCGCGCGCCGACGAAGTGCTCAACGAGGTGTTCGACCTGTTCGTCGCGCTCGACGCCAACGACGAGCAGCTCGATTTCCCGTGTCTCTACGCCTCGGGCCGCGCCGGCTACGCCAGCGCCGATCCCGACGCCCGCAGCGGCGATCTCGTCGAGCTGTTCGAGGTCATCGTCGGCCATGTGCCCCCTCCGGGAAAGCCGGTCGACGGCGAGTTCGCCATGCTCGCGACGTTGCTCGACCGCGACCCGTTCCTCGGCCGCATCCTCACCGGTCGCATCGAAAGCGGCCGGCTCGAGGTCAACATGCCGATCAGGGCGATCGACGTCGACGGCAATCCCGTCGAGGAAGGCCGCGCGACCAAGATTTTCGCCTACCGCGGGCTCGAGCGCGTGCCGGTCGAGAGCGCCGAGGCGGGCGACATCGTCGCCATCGCCGGGCTGACCAAGGCGACCGTCTCCAACACGCTCGCCAGCCCCGCGGTCGTCACTCCGATTGCCGCGCGCCCGATCGACCCGCCGACGCTGGCGATGACCTTCGGCGTCAACGACAGCCCCTATGCCGGGCGCGAGGGCGACAAGGTGCAGAGCCGCGTGATCCGCGAC